>NZ_JBHUUX010000047.1:0-42958 GCF_042670845.1 Promicromonospora sp. NPDC057138
CCTCGCGGGGCCGAGGCGTCGTGGCCGCCGTTTTTGCCGGCGTTTCCTTTCAGATGGGAAACATAGTCGCCCTTACAAAACCCAACCGACCGAACTCAGTGCTGGGACTGGGCAACCGACCGAACTCAGTCGGTCAGAAATCCCGTGGGGCGATCGCCGCTCGGTATTCTCTGGGGTGCGCCCCCATAGCCCAACTGGCAGAGGCAGCCGGCTTAAACCCGGCACAGTCCCGGTTCGAATCCGGGTGGGGGCACGGCCACGGTGTCAGGCGAAGGGCTGGTTTACCTCAGGCCGTGCGCCGCGCGTAGTGCGGTTGCAGCGCGACCGATCGGCCGTCGGGTCGCCGGGTCGCCGGGTCGCCTCAGGCGATCAGCTCGGCGAGGTGGCGGCCCGTCAGCGATGACTCCTCGCGCGCCAGGTCGACGGGCGTGCCCTCGAAGACGACCCGGCCGCCGTCGTGCCCGCCGCCCGGGCCCATGTCGATGACCCAGTCGGCGCGGGCCACGACGGACAGGTTGTGCTCGACCACGATGACGGACCGGCCGGAGTCGACGAGCCGGTCCAGCAGGCCGGCCAGGTTGTCGACGTCCTGCATGTGCAGGCCGGCCGTGGGCTCGTCGAGCACGAAGGCCGGCGTGTCACCGCCCATCTCGATGGCGAGCTTGAGCCGCTGACGTTCGCCGCCGGACAGGGTGTTGAGGTGCTGTCCGAGGGAGATGTAGTGCAGGCCGACGTCGGAGAGCCGGGTCAGCATCGGGAGCACGGCCTTCTCCGTGAAGAAGTCCTGCGCCTCCTCGACGGCCATGGCGAGCACGTCGGCGATGTTCTTGCCGCGCAGGGTGTAGCCCAGCACCTCGTCGGTGAACCGCTTGCCGCCGCACGCCTCGCACACACTCGCGACGCCGGCCATGAAGGCGAGGTCGGTGTAGATGAGGCCGACGCCCTTGCACTCCGGGCAGGCGCCGGCCGAGTTCGCGCTGAACAGCGCGGGTTTGACGCCGTTCGCGCGGGCGTACTGCTTGCGGATGGGCTCGAGGATCCCGGTATAGGTGGCGGGGTTGGACCGCCGCGACCCGCGGATCGGCGACTGGTCCACGAACGTCACGCCGTCGCGCGGCAGGCAGCCGTGGATGAGCGAGCTCTTGCCCGACCCCGCCACGCCGGTCACCGCGACAAGCACTCCGAGCGGGACGTCGACGGAGACGTCCTGGAGGTTGTGCAGGTTCGCGCGCTCGATCCGCAGGAAGCCGGTTGGGGTGCGGGGAGCGGCCTTGAGCGTGACGGCCTGGTCCAGGTGCTTGCCCGTGGCGGTGCCGGAGTCGCGCAGGCCGGCGAGGTCGCCCTCGTAGACGACGGTGCCGCCGTGCGTGCCGGCGCCCGGACCCATGTCGACGAGGTGGTCGGCCGCCCCCATGACCTCGGGCTTGTGCTCGACGACGAGCACGGTGTTGCCCTTGTCCCGCAGGCGCTGGAGCAGGGCGTTCATCTGCCGCACGTCGTGCGGGTGCAGGCCGATGGTCGGCTCGTCGAACACGTAGGTCATGTCCGTCAGGGCCGAGCCCATGTGCCGCACCATCTTGGTGCGCTGCGCCTCCCCGCCGGACAGCGACGACGACTCCCGGTCCAGCGACAGGTAGCCCAGGCCGATCTGCTCGAACGTGGCGAGCAGGTCGTTGAGCCCGTCGAGGATGGGCTGGACGTGGGGGTCGGCGAGGTCGCGCACCAGCTCGGCCAGGTCCGTGAGCTGCATGGCCGCTGCCTCGCCGATGTGCTTGCCCTTGACGAGCGACGACCGCGCCCGGTCGTTGAGTCGCGTGCCCCCGCACGCGGGGCACGCCGTGAACGTGGCGAGCCGGTCGACGGCGGCCCGCATCGCGCCCTTCATCGACTCGACGTCCTTGACCAGGTAGAGCCGGGTGATCTTGGGGACCAGCGACTCGTAGGTGACGTTGATGCCGCCGGAGACGATCTTGCGCTCGGCGCCGAACATCAGGTCGTGCCACTCGGTGTCGTTGTACTCCGCCAGCGGCTTGTCGACGTCGAACAGGCCGGAGTCGGCGTAGACCTTCCAGTACCAGCTGCCGACCCCGAAGTTGGGGAACGTGATGGCGCCCTCGCTCAGCGACTTGCTGCGGTCCACCAGGGCGTCCGTGTCGACCGCGGAGACGCGTCCGAGCCCCTCGCAGTTGCCGCACATGCCCTGCGGGTCGTTGAACGAGAAGAGGTTGGATCCGCCGACGTGCGGCCGGCCGAGCCGCGACCAGATGACGCGCAGCATCGTGTAGGCGTCGGTGGCCGTCCCGACCGTGGAGCGCGCGTTGGCGCCCATGGGCTCCTGGTCCACGACGATCGCGGCCGACAGGTTCGACAGCGTGTCGACGTCGGGCCGCGGTCGCGACGGCATGAACCCCTGCAGAAATGCCGAGTACGTCTCGTCGATCAGGCGCCGGGACTCAGCGGCCACCGTACCGAACACGAGCGAGCTCTTGCCGGAGCCGGATACCCCCGTGAACACCGTCAGCTTCCGCTTGGGGATGTCGAGCGAGACCCCCTGCAGATTGTTCTCGCGAGCTCCGCGTACCTCGATAGATCCGAACACCACTGTCCTCTCCTGGTCGGTGGTCTCATGGTGCCAGGAGGCACTGACACTCACCCCGCCTACGCTCTACCCCTTTACGCCAGGAGCAGACGCCGGAACGACCTGCAGTGTCAGTGGGGTTGGGTAGCGTGACGGGTACCAACGGCGGGAGTGGGCACATGGCAATGATCTCGATAGGTACTGCGGGTACTGCTGGGCTCGGCACCACGCACGAGGACGGGCCCGGAACCAGACCCGGGACGCTCGAACACACCCGCGAACCACTCCTGCGCGACCTGGTGGGTGGCATCCTGCGGCGCACGCGCCGCGAGCAGCGCCGCACGCTGGCCGACGTCGCGACGGATGCGCGGGTCTCCACCGCCTACCTGTCCGAGGTCGAGCGAGGTCGCAAGGAGGCCTCCTCCGAGGTGCTCGCCGCCGTGTGCGAAGCGCTCGGTATGCGTCTCGTCGACCTGGTGGAGCGCGCGTGGGCGGAGCTCGCTCTAGCGCTGGCGGCGCAGGAAGAGGGCAGGCGGGTTCGGGTCCTCTCGTCCGGGGCCCGCCGTTCGGCCGGCTTCTCGTCGTCGCGGCACCCCCTCCAAGCACCGGCCGGCAGCTCCGCCGTCGGGCAGCGAGGTGAGGCGGTGCTGCTGGCGGCGTGAGGTGTACGGAACGCCCCGCACGGCCGGCCTGATCCGGCCGCCGAGTCAGCCCTCTGCTCCGCCCGTGCTGCTGACCCGGCGGACCACCACGGCTCGCGGCGGAGTCAGAGCCCGGCGCGCCGCTTTCCGCCCGGACGGACGTCGGTCACCTGGTCGACGATCTTGTCGATCATGCCGTAGGCCAGTGCCTGCTCCGCGGTGAACCAGCGGTCGCGCTCCGAGTCGGCTGCGATCGTCTCGACGGACTGGCCGGTGTGCTCGGCCTGCAGCCGGGTCATCACGTCCTTGATATGCCGCATGTTCTCGGCCTGGATCACGACATCGCTCGTCGTGCCACCGATGCCGTCCGCCGGCTGATGCATCATGATCCGTGCGTGCGGCAGGGCGAACCGCTTGTCCTTGGTGCCCGCGGCGAGCAGGAACTGCGCGGTGCTGCCCGCGAACCCGACGGCCACGGTCGAAACGGTGTTCGGCAGGAACTTCATCGTGTCGTAGACGGCCAGCCCGGCGCCGATGGCGCCGCCGGGGGAGTTGATGTAGAGGCTGATGTCGGCGCTCGAGTCCTCGGCCGAGAGGAGCAGGAGCTGCGAGGCCACGCGGTTGGCGACGGCGTCGTCGATCTCGGTGCCGATCAGCACGATCCGCTGGTGCAGCAGGCGCGTCGAGAGGTGATCGTCGAAGGGCTGGGTGTGGGGTGTCTCGGTCATCTCTCCACGATCGCCCCGCGCTGGCCCGCGAGGTAGCGATCTCTGCCCGCCGCAGATCTGCTCACGGCAGACCGCGTGCGTCAGAGCGGGTTGCCCTCCGGGTCGATCGTGGGAAACACGTCGAAATGGATCTCGAGCGGCACCATTCCTGGCCCGCCTTCCTGCCCGTTGAGCGGGTCTATGTGTTCCGCCGCGAAGCGGTCCCAGGCCTCGATGATCGCCTTCATCTGTTCCGGCGTCGCCCACTTGTTGGACGTCATGAAGGTGGCGCTTCCCACCCACGACTCCAGGGTCTCGTCGTCCATCTCCTGACCCGCACGGATGAAGGCCAGAACGCGTTCGTTGCGCAGGCGAAGGAACTCCATGTTGACCGCCTCGGCGGTCTGCCGGCCCGCAGGGGAGTCCTTACCGGCGCTGGAGATGCTGAATCCGCCAGGCGTGCGCTCCCACCAGCGTTCCCGGGCCGTGCCCTTGCCCTCGACCTCGCGGACGAGGCCGTGCTTGGCGAGCTGGCGCAGGTGGTAGCTCGTCGAGCCGCTGGACTCGCCGACGATCTCGCCCAGCTTGCTGGCCGTGAGGGGCCCGCGAGTCGGCAGCAGGTCGAGGATGCGGATGCGGAGGGGATGGGCGAGCGCGCGCAGGGCCTCGGAGCCGAGCTCCGGTGGTGGGCCGGCGCTCGCGGGAGCGGACTCCTCCGAGGCCACCCGCAGTGTCGGCGGCGCCGGCGGGGTCGGGGCGTCCGGCCCCGCCTTCGGGCCGGGGGAGTCCTTGCGCGCAGTCGCCATAGGTAGGACGTTACCCACTCGCCGCCGCCGGGAGCGGATGGTGAGCGCGCCGCGACCGGATGTCACGACGGCGAGACCTGATGGTCAGCGCAGCGAGAGCGGGTGACGCGCCGCCGAGTTGTCGCGCGCGCGCTCGGCCTGGGCGCGCTGCCGCTCGGCACGCTCGATCTCGCGGCGCTGCGCCGCGCGGTCGGCCTGGCTCGGTGCGGCCGGCTTCCGGCCGGCGGCCGTGACCGCCGCGCGAGGGATCCCGACGGACTGCGGAACGACGGTACGGAAGGTGGGTGCGTAGGCGCTCATCGCGATCTCCTGGCTCGGTGGTGGCTCCGGACGGGGTGGCCGGTGTCCCCAACCCTACGCATGCAAACATGTCTTTGCAAGACTCTCTTTGCAACTAGTTCTTTGGAATCTGCTTCAGTCGTCCGGGTCGCGCCGGAACGCGTCGAGATCCTGGTTGAGCCGTTCGAGCAGGCCTGCGAGCAGCGCGCGTTCGGCGGGTGACCAGTCGGCGAGGATCTCGCCGTACATCGCGCTGCGGCGGGTGCGCTCGTGCTCCAGCTGGGCCTCGCCCGACGGCGTCGCCTCGACCCGTACCGCCCGTCCGTCGCGCGGGTCGCGGCTGCGTCGTGCGAGGCCTGCCTTCTCGAGGCTGACGACCTGACGGGTCACGGTGGAGGCGTCGAGACCCTGCCGCTCGGCGAGCGCGTTGATGCCGAGCGGGCCCTCGGTGCTGAGCACCAGGAGCAGGAGATAGCCCGACCGCTCGAGCGTCGGGGTGTAGTCCGGGCGGATGGCCCCGGTGCGCTCTGCCCGGCGCAGCAGGAGTGCGAGCTGCAGCTCGACGCGGGAGAGGGGGGCGCCGTTGGGCTGCTCGGCACCCGGGCTCTCTTTCGTCCTCTTCGACATAGGTGTAGCCTACAGGCATATACCTGTGGGGTACAGATAAATCTATGTGAGGAGGCCGCGTGGCCACCACGCGCAACGAGCCGAACAAGACAGCCATCTACGCCACGGCGCTCACCGCGTTCTTCGCGATCGCGGGGATCGCCGTCGTGGACCCGATCCTTCCCGTCATCGGCGCGGAGATCGGCGCCACCACCTGGGAGATCGAGCTGCTGTTCACCGCGTACATCGCGGTCATGGCGATCGGCATGATCCCCGCCGTCATGGCGACGGGGAAGTTCGGGTACAAGAAGATCCTGGCGACCGGCGTCACCCTCGTCGCGGTAGCGGCGGTGCTCGCCGCCCTGAGCGGCAACATCGTCCAGCTCGCGGTGCTGCGCGGCGTCTGGGGCCTCGGCAACGCGATGTTCTTCGCCACAGCCATGGCGCTCCTGGTCGCGCTCGCGAAGGACCGCGAGTGGGTGGTCGGCCTGTTCGAGACCTGCGTCGGGCTCGGCTTCGCCGTCGGGCCGCTGATCGGCGGGCTCCTGGGACACATCAGCTGGCGCGTGCCGTTCTTCGTCTGCGGCCTGCTCATGGTCATCGCGCTCCTGGTCTCCGCCACCCGGCTCAAGGATCCCGCCGAGAGGCCCGCGCCGCTGCGACTGGGGCAGGTCTTCGGGCTGTTCCGCAAGCCCGGGTTCCGGGCGCTCGCGGTCGTGACCGCCGCGTACAACTTCGTGTTCTTCGTGGTGCTCGGGTACGTGCCGGTGTTCCTCGGGCTCGACGTCGTGCCGCTCGGCCTGGTGTTCACCGCCTGGGGCATCGGCGTCGCCGTCGGCATCCTGGCGGTCGGGCACCGGCTCGCCCACGCCATCGGGTTCGTGCAGACGCTGGGCGTCGCGGTCACCGGCCTGCTGGCGTGCGTGGTGGTGCTCGCTGTCGGCGTCGGGACTGCCGGCTCGGTGGTCGTGACCATCGTGGCCGGTGTGTTCATGGGTATCGCCAACGCGAACCTCACCGACCTGTCGCTCGCCCTCGGTGATCCGGACCGCCGGGTCACCACCGGTGCGTTCAACCTGGTCAGGTGGGGCTTTGCGGCGCCGGCGCCGGTGGTCGCCGGCCTGCTCGCCGAGGGTGTCGGCCCCGCCTCGCCCTTCTGGGTGGCTTCGGCGGTGCTGCTCGTCGGCGTGGTCGTGTTCCTGGTGACGGCTCACGTCATGGCCCGCCCGATCGGCGAGCGCGTGCTCTGGCAGCGCTGGAACAGAAGCGCGCGGCGGGTCGAGGCCACACCCGAGGAGGCCATGTCCGAGCTGTGACATCAGCCCGGCCCGAGTGCGGACGGGCTGGGCTCGGGCCGCCGGGCCGGCACCCTCGGGCACCCTGCCAGGCACGGGGAGACGCAGGACGCAAGCCGCGCCAGGGCTTGCAGACCGTGCAGCACACTGCCCTACTCTGTGACTTCGGTCGGTTTCACCCCGTTGGTCCGTCCCAGGCCACGCGGCGGCGTTGCTCCGTTGCCCGATCCTCGTCCGCACCGTGGAGTCTTCGTGTTCCATCTCGCCCGGCTGTCCCTCGCGAACCGAGCCGTCGTGGCTCTGGTGACGATCGCGATAGCTGCCTTCGGGGTGCTGAGCATGACCTCCCTGAAGCAGGAGCTGATCCCGTCCCTGCAGCTCCCGACGGGAATCGTGAGCGCGCAGTACCCGGGCTCGTCGCCCGAGGTCGTCGAGGAACAGGTCACGGACGTGATCGAGGACGCGATCGCCTCGATCGACGGGATCGCTTCGGTCCGCTCCACGGCGTCCACCGGTGTCTCGCTCACGACCATCGAGTTCACCTACGGCACCGACATGGAGACCGCCACCCAGCGGCTGCAGACCGCGATCGCGGGCGTCCAGGCCGCCCTGCCCGAAGACGTCAGCCCGCAGGTCACGACCGGCTCCGTCGACGACGTGCCCGTGGTCCAGATGGCGGTCTCGGGAGACAAGAGCCCCAACGCCCTCGCGGACACCGTCGAGAACGTGGTCGTGCCGGGGCTGGAGGACGTCGACGGCGTCCGCTCGGTCTCGGTGACCGGGCAGACCGAGACCGAGGTCCGCGTCCAGCCCGACCAGGAGAAGCTCGCGGCCGCGGGCCTCACGACGCAGGACCTGACCACCGTGCTGCAGGACAACGGCGTGGTCATGCCCGCAGGGGAGATCACTGAGGGCGGCCGCGCCTGGTCGGTGCAGCTCGGCAAGCCCGTCGACATGGTCGACCAGCTCAAGCAGCTCCCCGTCATCCCCGGAGGGACCGCGACCCCGGGCGCCGGCGCAGGCGACGCCGAGGCGGGCGCCGACGCCCTGCCCACGGACCCGACCGCGCCCGTCACACCGGACAGCCCGGCGCTGGTGGGCGACGTCGCGACGGTACAGCTCGTGCCGGTCGAGGCGACGTCGTACTCCCGCCTCGACGGCTCGCCGTCCCTCGGACTGGCCATCACGAAGACGCCGGAGGCCAACACGGTCGAGGTGTCGCACGCGATCGAGGAGGCCCTCGCCGAGCCCGAGGTGGCGGACACGCTGACCGACCGCGGCGTCAAGACGGCGGTCGTGTTCGACCAAGCCCCGTTCGTCGAGGACTCGATCCACGGCCTGGCCACCGAGGGCGGCCTCGGCCTGCTGTTCGCGGTGCTCGTCATCCTCGTGTTCCTGATGTCGATGCGGTCCACGCTGGTGTCCGCGATCTCGATCCCGCTGTCGCTCGCGGTGACGTTCATCGCGATGAACGCCGGCGGCTACACGCTGAACATCCTGACGCTGGGCGCGCTCACCATCTCGATCGGCCGCGTGGTCGACGACGCGATCGTGGTGATCGAGAACATCAAGCGGCACATGTCGTACGGCGAGGAGAAGACCGAGGCCATCCTCGCGGCGGTGCGCGAGGTCGGCGGGGCCATCGCCGCCTCCACGATCTGTACCGTCGCGGTGTTCCTGCCCATCGCGTTCGTCGGCGGCATGGTGGGCGAGCTGTTCCGGCCGTTCGCCCTGACCGTGTCGATAGCGATGCTGGCCTCGCTCGTCGTGGCCCTGACGATCGTGCCGGTGCTCGCGTACTGGTTCATCCGGCCCCCGAAGAAGCTCGGCCGCGGCGCGGCGCTCGCCCGCGCGGCAGCCGAGGAGAAGGAGAGCCGCGGCATCTGGCAGCGCATCTACGTGCCGTCGCTGAACGGCGCGCTCGCGCGGCCCGTCGTCACCATCGGGGTGGCCGTGGCGATCCTCGGCGGCACGGCGGCCCTCGTCCCGAACATGGAGACCAGCTTCCTCGGGGACAACGGCCAGGACACGGTGACCGTCACGCAGCACTACGAGCCGGGTACGTCGCTCAAGGGGCAGGACGAGGCGGCGAAGCAGGTCGAGGCCGCCCTCGCCGACGTCGACGCCGTCGACAGCGTGCAGGCCACCGTGGGCAGCGGCGGCGACATGTCGATGGCGGCGTTCGGCGGCGCGAGCGCCGGGCTCAAGGCGTCGTTCGCCGTCACGCTCGACGAGGACGCCGACGGCGCGGACGCCGCCGCGGACATCCGCGCCGCCGTCGGCGGGCTGACCGAGAAGCCCGCGACGGAGGTCTCCGTCTCAGCCGGCGACTCCGTGGGCACGTCCGCCATCGACCTCGTGGTCCGCGCGCGCGACGACGGGGCGCTGGCCGAGGCCACGAGTGCGATCCAGGACGCGATGAGCGGGCTGAGCGGCGTGGCCGAGGTCAGCAACGACCTGTCCGCCGCGCAGGAGATCGTCGAGGTGGCCGTCGACCGCAAGGCCGCCGCGGAGTACGGGCTCACCGAGACGCAGGTGACCGGGGTCGCGTCCGCCGCGCTGACCGGCTCGCAGGACATGGGCGAGCTGCACACCGCGGAGGGCCCGGTCGGGGTCACGCTCTCCGCGGGTGCGGTGCCGACCACGATGTCGGAGATCGGGGAGATCCCGGTTCCGACGGCGGCCGGCGCCGTGCCGCTGAGCGACGTCGCGAACGTGAAGGTCGCCAAGACGCCGACGTCGATCAGCCGGATCGACGGCGACCGGTCCGCCACCGTGTCCGTGACGCCCGCGGGCGACGACCTCGGCGCGGTCACCGAGGCTGTGAACGCCGAGATCGCCTCGATCGACCTGCCGGCCGGAGCCACGGTGTCGGTGGGCGGTGCCGCCGCCGACCAGGCCGAGGCCTTCAACGACCTGGGTATGGCGCTCCTGGCGGCCATCGCCCTCGTGTTCATCGTCATGGTGGCCGCGTTCCGCAGCCTGGCCCAGCCGTTCATCCTGCTCGTGTCCATCCCGTTCGCGGCAGTGGGCGCCCTGATCACGCTGGTCGCCACGAACACGCCGCTGGGCGTGCCCGCGCTGATCGGCACGTTGCTGCTGGTGGGCATCGTCGTGTCCAACGCGATCGTGCTGATCGACCTGATCAACCAGTACCGCCACGACGGCATGGGCCTCGACGACGCGGTGCGCGAGGGCTCGCGCAAGCGGCTCCGCCCGATCGTCATGACGGCGCTGGCCACGGTCTTTGCACTGACCCCTATGGCCGTCGGCCTGACGGGCGGCGGGGCGTTCATCTCGCAGCCGCTCGCGCTGGTGGTGATCGGCGGGCTCGTGTCCTCGACCCTGCTCACCCTGTACGTCGTGCCGGTGATCTACACGCTCTTCGAGCGCCGGGCCGAACGTCGGCGCGCCGCGGACGAGGCTGCCGGACGCACCACCCGCGGGCCGCTGACCGGCGCGTTCCCGAGCGTGGCGACCGGGGCGTTCCAGATCGTCGGGCGGCAGGCGGCGGCCCAGCGGCAGGCCCGGGAGGCTGCGGTCGCCCCGGGCGGCCGCGGTCCCGTTCCCCAGGCCGCTCCGGCGACGCAGCCCTGGCCGCCGGCCGTGGAATCCTCGCCCGTGTCGTCCGGCACCTGGATGGAGCCGGGCCAGGCCCGTCCTGGCCGGCACAGCAGGCCGACGCCGGCGCAGGCTCCGCCCGCGCAGACTCGCTCCGGTCAGGCCCCGCAGGTCCGCCCTGCTCACGTGCCGACGACCCACCTGCCGCCCCAGCACGCGGCCCACCACGACGGGCCGGCCCAGCGGGGGCCGGGCCAGCAGGGCCCGTCCCGGCAGCTTCCGCCCGTCTGGCCCACGCAGGCCGCGCCGAACACGCAGCCGCCGCGCAACCAGCAGCAGACGCCGCCCCAGTGGCAGGAGCCGCCGCGGCAGGCGCCCCAGCACCGGCAGGCGCCGCAACAGCAGGTGCCCCAGCAGCAGGAGTGGCACCCGCAACAGGAGTGGTCGAACCCGCCCCAGCGCCAGCCGGCCCAGTACGAAGCCGAGTACGAAGCCGAGTACGAGGCCCAGTACGAGGCGCCGCAGCACCAGGCATCGCCGCGCCAGGTACCCCAGTGGCAGGCGGAGGCCGAACCGGAACCGGAGCCCGATCACCGGCGCCCGGAGCCGCCCCCGGCCTGGCCCCACCCGCTCGACCCGCTCGACTGACGGCCGTCTCTGAGATCCGCTACGAGAACACGATCAGGCATGCATCCGAGGTTCGGAGCATGCCTGATCGTGTTCTGGAAACTGATCTCGGACGGAGCGCCGGCGCTGACGCCCGACCGGCATCTACGCTGACGCGGCGACGGCCGACGTCGGCTTGCTACGCGTCCTGGAGCTTGAGGCGCAGGGCTCCGGCGATGACGACGATCACTGTGTACGCGCCGAGCACACTGATGCCCACCCACGGGTCGAGGACCTCGGGCACCTGCGCGCCGGAGGGCGTGATCGCCGACCCCGCCACGCTCGGCAGGAACTTGTTCACGTCCAGAACCCAGTCCAGGCTCGACGCGAACGCCACGACGATGTTGAACACAAAGGGGATCACCAGGAAGACGGCCACGACCGTGAAGATCGCGCCCGCCGTATGGCGCAGCAGGGTGCCGATCCCCAGCGCGAACAGCGCCACCAGCGCCGTGTAGATCACGACGCCGTAGAGCTTGCGTACGTCGTCGCCGTTCGACCAGTCCAGGGCCATGTCGTTCGCGTTCAGGATGGGGAGGCTGACGAGCCAACCCAGCAGCAGGGACACGGTGGTCAGTACCGCCGTGACAGCGGCGAGCACCGTTGCCTTTGCCGCGAAGGCGTTCAGCCGGCCGGGCGCCGCGGCGAACGTCGAGCGGATCATGCCCGTCGAGTACTCGCCGGTGATCACCATGGCGCCGAGCACTGCGACCACGAGGGCGGCGAACTCGTACCCGCCCGCGATGACGGTCGGTGCACCGAACACCGCGTCCATCGACGCCTGGCCCTCCTGGGCCGGCTCGACGTCGCCCATCTGGTCGTTCAGGAACTGAACCACGACGGCCATCATCAGTGCGAAGCCGGCCATGATGACCACCGTGGAGCCGAGCGTCCACCACGTCGACCGCAGCGTCCACAGCTTGATCCATTCCGAGCGCAGCAGCCGGAAAAAGGTGACGTTCTGCACCGAGGTGTGCTCCGCCGTCGTGCCCGACGCCGGGCCGCCCGCCTGGGCGGTGACCGTCGCGCTCATGCCTTGCTCCCCTCGAGGTCGGACTGCGCGGCCGCGTGGGCCGCGATGTCCTCGGATTGGTACTCCACCGAATCGGCGGTCAGCGACATGTACGCCTCCTCGAGCGTGGACGCGACGGGCGTCAGCTCGTGCAGCACGATCCTCGCCGATGCGGCGAGCTCGCCGACGGCGGCCGCGTCGGTGCCGCGGATCTCCATGAGTCCCGGCTCGACGCCGTGCACCACGGCGTTGGTGCCCTTCAGGAGCTCGGCGAGCACCGTGGCCTGCGGCGAGCGGACCCGGACGAGCTTGCGCTCGGCGCCGTCGACGATCTCCGAGACGGGGGCGTCGGCGAGGATGCGGCCCTTGCCGATCACGATCACGTGGTCGGCCGTGAGGGCGACCTCGCTCATCAGGTGGCTCGACAGGAAGACCGTGCGGCCCTCGGACGCGAGGAACTTCGCGATGTTGCGCACCCAGAGCACACCCTCCGGGTCGAGCCCGTTGACCGGCTCGTCGAGGATCAGCGTGTGCGGGTCGCCGAGCAGGGCCGCCGCGATGCCGAGGCGCTGGCCCATCCCCAGCGAGAACCCGCCGACGCGCTTGGTCGCGACGGGCCGCAGGCCTGTGAGCTCGATCACCTCGTCGACGCGCCTGGTCGAGATGCCGTGCGTGGCGGCCATGGCGAGCAGGTGGTTGCGCGCGGTGCGGCCGGTGTGCACAGCCTTCGCGTCGAGCAGGGCGCCCACCTCCGCCAGCGGACGGCGGTGCGCGGCGTACGGCTTGCCGTTGACGGTGACCGTGCCGGCGGTCGGCCGGTCCAGCCCCACGATCATGCGCATCGTGGTCGACTTGCCGGCGCCGTTCGGGCCCAGGAAGCCTGTCACCTGGCCCGGCTGCACGGTGAACGTCACGCCGTCCACGGCAGTCTTCGCGCCGTACCTCTTTGTCAGGCCTGTGGCCTCGATCATCACTTGCCCTTCCATCTGGCATGCCGGGGCGACCTCTGCGGCCACCGGCCGGTCATGACGAGACTGATCACTACGAGACTAGGGAGCCGACGGCGCCCGCCGCACCCATTACCGGCCCTGATCATCCCTTGGGCGGACGCACTTCATCCGAAGGTATGACCCGGGAACTACTGGGACCCTCCCGGCGTTCCCTAGGATGGTCCGACAGACCAGGAGGAGCAGATGAGCAACCCCGTCTTTTCGAGAAGCGACGTCTTCGGTGAGCCCCGACGTACCGGTGCGGCCGGTGCACGCCGTGGCGGCACCGCCACCTACCCCAACCAGACTCCCGCATATGGCACTCCGCCGCAGGCCGGCCAGTACGGCGCCGGGGGTCAGCAGGCGATGGACGCGTCGCAGCTCGACGCGATGTACCAGTCGCCGTCCGCCACGACGGCGGACACCAAGCGACTGACCTACGACGACGTGATCATCAAGACCGGTGGGCTGCTCGCCCTCCTGGTCGTGGTGGCCGCGGCGACGTGGACGCTGGTGCCACCGGCCATGCTTGGGCCGGTCATGCTCGTCGGCGCCATCGGTGGCCTGGTCCTCGGCCTGGTCAACGCGTTCAAGAGAAACCCGAGCCCGGCCCTCATCGTGGCGTACACGGTGTTCGAGGGTGCGTTCCTCGGCGCGATCTCGTTCATGTTCAACTCGCTGTACGACGGCGCCGTCACGCAGGCCGTGCTCGGCACGATCTCCGTGTTCGCGGTGAGCCTGTTCCTGTTCCGGAGCGGCAGGGTCCGCGTGACGCCCAAGTTCACGCGCTGGCTGATGTTCGCCCTGATCGGGTACGCGCTGTTCAGCCTGCTGAACTTCGTGCTCATGCTCACGGGCGTCGTGGGCGGCGAGTTCGGTCTGCGCGGCGGTCCGATCGGCATCATCGTCGGCCTCGTCGCCGTCGGCCTCGCGGCCGCGTCGCTCATCGTCGACTTCGACTCCATCAAGCGTGGCGTCGAGGCGGGCGTGCCCGCCAAGATGGCGTGGTCGGCGGCCTTCGGCCTGCTGGTGACGCTGATCTGGCTCTACATCGAGCTGCTGCGCCTCGCGGCGATCATCAGCAGCTTCGCCCGCGACTAGCGTTCCGCCGGCGGCATGACAGAGGCGTGAGTCCCGCATGACAGAGGCGTGAGTCCCGGACGGGGCTCACGCCTCTGTCATGTCCACAGTCTGTGGCGTGCGTTGCCGCCCACGTTCCGGTTGGCACGCCGGACCGCAACTTGCGTGTCTCCGGAGTCGCCGCTGCCACGCCGAACCGCAATCTGTGCGTCAACGCAGTCACCCAGGCGAAGCTTACGAGTCCACAGGGGGCTCGGTGGACGTGCTCCTTGCGGTTCGACGCCACCAGGACTCACACCTCTCGGTTCGACGTCGCCGCGGGCCGCGATGGGCGCGGTACCTGCGGTTCGACGCCACCGCCGTCGCGCACTGTCGCGGCGATCAGCAGGCAGCCCGCCGCGACGAGGAAGCCGTGCGTGATCCGCAGCTCCGGCCCGCCGAAGAACTGGGGGAGCAGGAGCACCAGGCCGAGCCCCAGCGGAATGCCGGCCCACCTCGCACCTGCGCCGGACCGCAACAAGCCGGGCTGCCCCGCGCCGGACCGCCACAGCGCGACCGCGATCAGCACCCCGGACACCGCCAGCAGCAGGAGTCCCGTGGCGAACAGGGCGACGGCCCACGGCTGCATGCGCAGCACCTCGATGTCGGCGAGCAGCCCGAGGTCGTCGTCCCGCAGGGCAGCCTGGGCGATGGTGCGGATGCCGAAGATCTCCGCGCCGAAGTAGAGCGCGGCGCATCCGGCGCCTGCCCAGGCGGTGATGAGCGCCCAGGTCACGGCGCCGAGCCCGCGCCGCGGAGCGCTGAGCCCGCGCCCCGCTGCGTCAGGCCCGACGCCGGCAGCACCGGCGTCGGCGAGGACCGCACGCAGGCCCAGCAGCGCCGGGGCGAGCAGGGCGAGGCCGAGGATCCCGGACAGGTGCGCCAGGACCCAGCGGTCGGAGGCGAACGCGGTGGCGAGCTCGGCGCTGGCGACGGTCTCGTCGGGCCACGGTCGGAGCAGCGGGAAGAGCAGGAAGAGGAGACCGGCGGCGAGCAGGGCGACGCGGGTCCAGCGGACGGTGGTCATGAGTGGCTCCCGGTGGTGGTGTGGCGGTCGAGCAGGGCATCAGGTGCGGCCAGCGCGGAGACGCCCGCGACGAGCATCTCCACCAGCACGGCGAAGCTCTGTTCGACGTCCTCCCGCATCCGGAAGCCGCCCCCGAGCTCGAGCGTCACGAAGCCGTGCACACCGGCCCGGACCGCACGGACGGCGTCGATCACGCGGCCGTCCGGGAGGCCGAAGCCGCGCAGGACGGCGACGACCACCTGGACGCTGTCGGCTGCCGCGTCCCGCAGCGGGGCGGCAGCCGGGTCGTCCGGGTCGGGGCCGATCTGCGTCGCCGCATACCGCCCCGGGTGGTCGAGGGCGTAGGCGCGCAGGGCGTCCGCCAGCGCGTGGAGCGCGTCCGCCCCGGCGCGGCCCACGGTCGCCGAGGCGGCGGCGACCGTGAGCTCGCGGACGGCGACGACCGACACCTCGCGACGCAGGTCGGCCAGCGAACCCACGTGCTTGTAGAGGCTCGGGGCCGCGACGCCGGCCTTCGCGGCGACCTTCGCGAGCGTGAGGTCTGCGAACCCGCTCGGCCCGCCGGCGTCCACGACCTCGACGGCCAGGCGCACGACGGCGTCGTGGGACAGGCCCGCCCTAGGCACGGTTGCCGCCGTCCTCGGACGCCGGGGCGTCCGCCGCGTCCCGCCCGCCCGGCAGCCCCGCGAGGAACTCGAGCACGGCGGGTACGACGTCGTCAGGCGCCTGGTGCTGCGGGTAGTGGCCCACCTCGGGGAGCAGGATGCCGCGGGCGTCAATCGTCTCGGTGATCCAGGCGAGCTCGGCCGCCGGGTCGGAGTAGTCGGGGTCGAGCGCGCCGACGATCACGAGGGCCTGGGCCCGGACGTCAGGCAGCCGCGCCTCGACGACCGAGTGGTCGAGCGCGAGCGTGAGGTCGCGGAAGCACCGCAGGCGGCCCGGTTCGCTGAGCTTTCCGCGGACGGCGGCGACGTGCTCCGCGTGCCAGGACGAGCGGCGTCCCTTGCTGATCGAGGAGTAGTACGACCCCCAGAAAGCGGCACCCCAGGGCCGGGCGAGAAGCACCCGGTAGACGATTCCCATGACCTTCTGCATGGCCGGGGAGCCCGGCTCGCGCAGGAGTGGGCTGAGCAGCGCGAGCCCGCGCACCAGGTCGGGGCGCTCCGCGCCGGCCCAGGCGGCGGCGGACGCGCCCAGCGAGCTGCCGAGCAGCACCGCCGGGCCGGCGTCGAGGTGCTCGACCAGAGCGATGAGGTCGGAGCCGATGCCGTCGTCACCGTACGTCCGGAACGTGGTGTCGGAGTCGCCCTGGCCGCGCAGGTCCGTGACGACCACGCGGTAGCCGGCGGCGACGAGCGCGGGGACGACGTCGTCGTAGGTGGACCGGAGGTCGCCCATCCCCGGGACGGCGACCACGAGGGGGCCCGACCCCGTGTCGGTGTAGGCGATGTTGCCCTCGGGCCGGGGAAGGAAGCTGACCGCGTCGTTCTGGCTGGTTGTCATAGCCAGAAAGCTACGCCTATTAGCCAGACCGTGCAACCCTCTCCGCGAAGTAGAGCGCTTGTCCGTCCCGGGCGAGGCGAACCTCGTGCGAGACGGACAAGCGCTCTACTTCGCGGAGAGGGTTGCGGGTCAGATGGGGCGGGGGGCGCCGAAGTAGCCCCGTTCCGCGTCGCCGGACTCCGCCTTGATCACGTGCATGACGGCGTTGATCAGGGCCAGGTGCGTGAACGCCTGCGGGAAGTTGCCCAGGTGCCTGCCGGTGCCCGGCTCGATCTCCTCGGCGTAGAGGTTGAGCGACGACGCGTAGCCGAGCAGCCGCTCGCACAGCGACTTGGCGCGCTCCACCTCACCGATCTCGACCAGCGCCGACACGAGCCAGAACGAGCAGATGGTGAAGGTGCCCTCCTCGCCCTGCAGGCCGTCGTCGGTCTCCTCCGTGCGGTACCGCAGCACGAGGCCGTCCTCGGTGAGCTCGTCCGCGATCGCCAGCACCGTGGCCTTGACCCGGTCGTCGTCCGGCGGCAGGAACCGCAGCAGCGGCACGAGCAGCAGCGACGCGTCGAGAGCCGGGTCGCCGTAGCGCTGCGTGAAGACGCCGCGGTCGTCCACGCCCTTGGTGCAGATGTCGTCGGAGATCTCGTCCGCGATCTTCTGCCACGCCTTGGCGTAGTCCGGCTCGTCGTACAGCCGGGCCAGCTTGGCGCCCCGGTCCATCGCCACCCAGCACATGAGCTTGGAGCTGGTGAAGTGCTGCGGCTCGCCGCGCACCTCCCAGATGCCCCGGTCCGGCTCGTGCCAGTGCTTCGCGGCCTCCTCGACCTGCCGCTTGAGGATGGGCCACAGCGACTCGGGGAGCTGCTCACGCGACTTGGCGTGCAGCCACACGGAGTCCAGGACCGCGCCCCACACGTCGTGCTGCCGCTGGTCGTACGCGGCGTTGCCGACCCGGACGGGCTGCGCCCCCTCGTAGCCGGACAGGTGCGGCAGCTCGAACTCCTCCAGGGTCTCCTCGCCACCCACGCCGTACATGATCTGGAGCTGGCGGTTGTCGCGGCAGACGTCCTGGATGAACGCGAAGAAGTCGTTCGCCTCGCGTTCCAGGCCAAGGGTGTACAGCCCCCAGAGCGCGAACGTCGAGTCGCGGATCCACGCGTACCGGTAGTCCCAGTTGCGCTCCCCGCCCGGGGTCTCGGGCAGGGAGGTGGTCGCGGCGGCGATCAGCGCGCCGGTGGGGGAGTAGGTCAGGCCCTTCAGCGTGAGCGCCGACCGCTGGAGGTAGATGCGCCACGGGTGGTCGGGGAACTGGCCCTGCGTGATCCAGTCGCGCCAGAACCGCTCGGTGCGCCACATCGCGTCGAGGGCGCCTGCATAGGACGTCGGCGCGCTCTGCGAGCCCCAGGACATCGCGACGAAGTGCGTGGCGCCCTCCGTCATCCGGGTGCGCGCGGTGGCCCGCTTGCCCTCCAGCCCGAACCGCAGGCTGGAGCGCAGGTGCAGGTCCGGGTTGGACTCGCCGATGTGCGCCACGACCGACGAGTACCCGCTGTTCTCGTACTCCCAGTCGACGTCGTCCCGCGCGTAGTCCGGGCGCGGCTCGCACACGACCTCGAGGTCCACCGTGCCCGACACGCACTTGATGGTGCGCATCAGGATGTGCTCGGCGTCGTCGTCGGTGGGGGTGCGGCGGTGCGTGCGGGAGCGGTCCTCGACGTCGTGCCACGGGCCCATCAGCATCGCATCGCGCACCACGAGCCAGCCGGTCTCGGTCTGCCACGTGGTCTCGAGGATGAGGGTGCCGGGCAGGTAGCGGCGTGCCACGGGCACGCGCACGCCGTGCGGTCCCACCCGGAAGTGGCCCGCTCCGCGGTCCAGGATCTTGGCGAAGATGCTGGGCGAGTCGGGGCGCGGCACGCACATCCACTCCACGCTGCCCGACGGCGCGATCAGCGCGTTGGACTCGCAGTCCGACAGAAACCCGTACTCGCCGATGTGCGGGAACCTGCTGCGGCCGTCCCACGCACGCGGGGAGGCGCCGTCGCTCGACGTATGTCCCTTCACCGGGCCCGGGCTGGTGGGCGTCGGCGGCTGGGGGCGCCTGGGGGAGGTGCCGGATGTCGTGGGAGCGTCAACATCAGCCCCCGGCGACTCAATCGGTTCGAGCGTCATGAGGCACAAGGGTTCCGCACGTTCCGCGCGCCTGGCAAGCCGCGCACGTGTGACGCGCGGAACCCCCGCCTCGCGGCCGGTTCAGGGAAATTTCAAGGAACTTCCGCGTCGTGTCGATCGAGCGGTTTCCCGTTCGACCTGTGGGTGAGAAGGTCCACTGAGGACCCCCGGAAGCACAGGAGAACCACCATGGCGAAGTACATGCTGATCATGCGCGCGACGGACGAGACCTGGGCCGCGGCGGCGGAGATCGACTTCGAGACGATCATGAACGAGATGGGCAAGTTCAACGACGAGATGATCCAGGCCGGCGTGCTCGTCGCGGCCGAGGGGCTCGACGACGCCGCCAAGGGCGTGGTCGTCGACTACTCGTCCCAGCCGCCAGTCGTGACCGACGGACCCTACGGCGAGACCAAGGAGCTGTTCGGTGGCTTCTGGATCCTCGACGTCGCCTCGCAGGAGGAGGCAGTCGAATGGGCGAAGCGCGCGCCCCTGGCCGGGCCGGGCAGCAAGGCGGAGATCCGCCGGGTCGCCCAGATCGACGAGTTCCCGCAGGACAACGAGTGGATCCAGAAGGAACGCGCGTGGCGCGAGTCGACCGGCCAGCTCTGAGCGAGCAGGACGCCGCCCGGCGGGCCGTCGAGGCGGTCTGGCGGATCGAGTCCGCGCACATCGTCGGCGCGCTCACCCGCTACACCCGCGACTTCGAGCTCGCCGAGGACGTGGCCCAGGAGGCGCTCGCCGCGGCGCTCGTCTCCTGGCCGCGCGACGGTACGCCGCGCGATCCCGCGGCGTGGCTCATCGCGACGGCGCGGCGCCGGGCGATCGACTCCTACCGGCGTCGGGCCGGGCGGGACGAGCGGTACGGGGCGCTCGCGCAGGGCCTGGCCGAGGGGGAGGCGACGTCGGGCGCCGGAGGTGCGCCCGCAGCGCCCGGAACGGGCATCGTCGCAGGTGAGCTGGGTTCTGACCCCGCGATGTTCGACCCCGACCGGATCGATGACGACGTGCTCGCGCTCATGTTCGTGGCCTGCCACCCCGTGCTGTCGAGGGAGGCGCAGATCGCGCTGACGCTCCGCGTCGTGGGCGGCCTGACGAGTGACGAGATCGCCCGGGCCTTCCTCGTGCCCGTGGCGACGGTGCAGGCCCGCATCACCCGCGCGAAGAAGACCATCGGCGCGGCGCGGGTCCCGTTCGAGGTGCCCGACGGCGCGGACCGGGACGCCCGGATCGCGTCGGTGCGCGGTGTGCTGTACGTGATCTTCACGGAGGGCTCGTCGGCGACGTCGGGCGACGACTGGATCCGGCTCGACCTGGCGCGCGAGGCGGTGCGCCTGGCCCGCGTGCTGACCCGGCTCGCGCCCGAGCCGGAGACGTTCGGCCTGCTCGCGCTCCTGGAGCTGACGGCGGCCCGGTTCCCGGCCCGGGTGGGGCCGTCGGGGGAGCCGGTGCTCCTGGAGGACCAGGACCGCCGGCGCTGGGACCGTGCGGCGATCATCCGCGGCCGGGCGGCGCTGCGCCGCGCCGTCGGCCCGGCGGGCATGGGGGTGTACGCCCTGCAGGCCGCGATAGCGGAGTGCCACGCGGTGGCGCGGTCGGTGCCGGAGACCGATTGGGAGCGGATAGTCGTGCTGTACGAGGCCTTGGGGCGCATAGCGCCGTCGCCCGTGGTGGACCTGAACCGGGCGGTGGCGGTGGCGATGGTGCACGGGCCCGACGTCGGGCTGCGCGTCGTGGACGGGCTGGTCGACCAGGGCGCGCTCGCGGGATCGCACCTCCTGCCGGGCGTGCGGGGCGAGCTGCTGGCGCGGCTCGGCCGTGCCGCGGAGGCCCGTGGTGAGTACCTGCGGGCGGCGGAGCTGTGCGGGAACGCGGCGGAGCGCGCGGTCCTTGAGCGCAAGGCTGCCTCGCTGGACCGTTGAGTGCTGGGTATTTGCGCTCTCGGAACGTTTCGAGAGCGCAAATTCCCAGCACTCAACGATCTAGCGGAGTCTCAGCGTTGCTACCAGGACGCCTGTGAGGCAGAGGGCGCCGCCGATCAGTGCGACCGGGGCGGGGACCTCGCCCAGCAGTGCCCACGACATGAGCAGGGCGAGCGGCGCGGCGGCGTAGGTGGCCGCGGCGAGCCGGCCCGCCGTCGTCCGGCTGAGGGCGAAGCCCCAGGTGACGAACGCGATGGCGGTGGGGAACACGCCCAGGTAGACCATGCTCAGGGTGGCCGACGTCGGGGCCGCGGCCAGCTCGTCAAGGAGCACCGGCGTGAACGGGAGGCACGCGACAGTCCCGGCCAGGCAGCCGAGCCAGGTCATGGTCAGGGAGTCGACCTTCGGCAGCAGTCGCTTCTGCAGGATCGTGCTCCCGGTGTAGACGACGGCGGCGGTCAGCGCGAGGACGACGGCTATCCCGTCTGAGGCGCCGCTCGACGTGGCCAGCGCGATCCCGGCAACGCCCGCGAACGCTATGCCGATGCCCGCCAGGAGCCGCGCCGGGAAGCCCTCGCCGAGCGTGATCCCCGCGAACACCGCGACGAGGATCGGCGCGAGCCCGACCAGGAGGGAGGCGGTGCCGGCGTCGAGCGTGCGCTCGGCCGTGTTGAGAGCGAGGTTGTACAGCCCGAACCACAGGACGCCCCAGACCAGTACACCGACCAGGGTCCGGCCGCGGGGCAGCCGGAGCTTGCCGGCCAGGCCCGCGATGACCGTGAGCGCGAGCGTGCCGACGAAGATCCGGCCCAGGGCGAGCGCGCCCGGCGAGTAGTCGAAACCGGCGGACCGGATGCCGATGAACGCCGATCCCCATAGCACGACGGTCACCGCGGCGGCCGCCGGGACGAGCAGGCGGTGGGTGACCGGGGGCGTCGCCACGGCGGTGAGGGCCATGTCCGCCACGGTGCCCGGGACGACGGGCGGCGTCTGGCGGCTATCGGCCGTGGTGTTCGTCATGCTGCGATGGTGGCCCCGGAACACTATGAAGCACCAGCGATTCTTCCTTCATCTGGATTCAGTCTCGCTGTACAGTGGGCACCATGCTCGATGTCCATCGCCTCCGCGTCTTCCGCTCCGTCGTCGCCTCAGGATCCATCGGTGCCGCCGCGGCGAATCTCGGCTACACGCCGTCCGCCGTCAGCCAGCACGTCTCCGCGCTCCAGCGGGAGACCGGGCTCAAGCTCCTGGCGCGGCACGGCCGCGGCATCCGGCCCACCGCCGCGGGCCACGCCCTCGCCGCCCAGGCCGACGGCGTGCTCGAACGGCTCGGCGAGGCCGAGTCCATGGTCGCCGACCTGCGCGCCGGCCGGACCGGCTCGCTGTCCGTGGCCTACTTCGCCTCCGTCGGCTCGGCCTGGCTGCCCGACGTCGTGCGCACGCTCACCACGCGGTTCCCCGGCGTCCGCCTGGAGCTGGAGCTGTCCGAGCAGATCCCGGACAAGACCGAGGACCGGGCCGACCTGCAGGTGGCCGTGGCGCAGACCGACTTCGACGCCGGGAGCGGCTTCACCGCGCACCACCTGCTCGACGACCCGTACGTCGTCGTCCTGCCGCGGGGCCACCGCCTCGCCGGGCGGGACGAGATCGAGCTCGCCGAGCTCGCCGACGAGTCCTGGGTGGACAACGACTTCGCGCGCGGCTGGTGCCGCCGCAACCTCCTGGAGGCGTGCACGGCCGCCGGGTTCAGCCCCACGTTCCACGTCGAGGCGCACGACTACCCGACGGCTGTCGCGTTCGTGGACGCCGGGATCGGCATGACGGTGCTGCCCGAGCTGGGCGCTGTCCACCTGCCGCCCGGCACCGTCGCCGTGCCCGTGGTGCGGCCCACCCCGGTGCGCTCGATCTACGCGGTGCTGCAGGACGCCGTCGCGCACACGCCGGCTGCGATCGCGGCCCTGGAGGCACTGCGTCAGGTCGCCGTCGCTTCGCGGGCAGCCGTGGTGGCCGCATAGGGTGGGTCGGTACCGACGTCGGGAGCATCCGGCGTCCTTCCGAGCGAGAGGCAATCCTCGTGACCACGCTTCCTACCGCCTCCGGCACCTTCGGTGACAAGCCGGAGCTGACCTTCCCCGAGGGTGGCGCACCCGCCGGCCTGCAGGTGCAGGTGCTCGCCGAGGGCAGCGGCCCGGTCGTCGAGCCCGGCCGCACCATCGTGGTGAACTACCTGGGCCAGACCTGGGGCGGCCACGTCTTCGACAACTCGTACGACCGCGGCACCACCATCGACTTCCCGATCGGCGTCGGCGCCGTCATCGGCGGCTGGGACAAGGGCATGGTGGGCCAGAACGTCGGCTCGCGCCTGATGCTGTCGATCCCGCCGGAGCACGGCTACGGCGCGCGCGGCGTGCCGCAGGCGGGCATCGGCGGCGGCGACACGCTCGTCTTCGTGGTGGACGTCGTCGACGTCAAGTGACCCTCTGACCGCGAAGTAGAGCGTGTGTCGGACATGCGCTCTACTTCGCGGTACGGGTCAGGGGTAGCTGACCACCTGCGGGGACGCGAAGCTGCCCACCGCCGGGGCGCCGGTGTCGTTGATGACGTGGTTGAGGCCGCCCGAGCCGTTGAGGAACACGCTCGTCATGGAGCGGAACCGGACGTCCGGGGTGTTCGGCGCCTGGATGCCGGACTCGGCCCGGATGTCCACGCCCTGGTTGAAGAACGAGTAGATGCCGAGGCCGGTCGCCTCGTGGCTGGTCACGCCGTCCGCCACCCGGTAGGACGCGTAGCCGAGGCGGGAGCCGTCGTTCCACGCCGCCTGCGACGGCGGGTCGTACGGCAGCTCGCTCTGGTAGAAGACCGTGCGCCCGCGCTCGCCGTTCCAGACCGTCTGGTTCTCCTGGTAGTGCTCCACGAACAGTCCGGTGGCGGTCACGTCGTCGCCGCCCACCACCACGCCGTGCGCGCCCGTGTTGGTGTCCCACCCGATGCCTTGGCCGTGGTCCCCGCGCCAGGCCCAGATGTGGTCGAGCAGCGCGTGGTCGCTGTTCACCTCGATCGAGGTGACGGCCTTGCCGGCCCAGGGCCCGCCCACGCGGACGAACACGTCGCTGAGCGTGGTCGGGTCGGCGGCGTCGCCCGTACCGCCGTCAGGGGTACCGACGCGGACCAGGGTCTCGGACTCGGGCGTGTTCGCGTCCACGGTGATCCCGGCGACGACGACGCCCGGGACGTCGCCGATCTCGAGCGCGGCGTTGCCCGCGGTCGGCGTGAGTGACGCGTAGCCGAGGCCCAGCACGACGGTCCGGGCCCGGTCGACCCGGATCGGCGCGTCCAGCTCGTACACGCCCGGGGTGAGCAGCAGGTGCTTGCCCCCGGAGACCGCGGCGTTGATCGTGGCCGCGGTGTCGGTGCCCGCGCGGGCCACGTACACGTCGCTGATCGGGATCGAGCGGCCCGACGCCGCGTCCGTGCCCCAGTCCACGCCCTGGCTGGCCGTCGTGGCGTCCGGGACGAAGACCTTGAGCTCGCCGTCGGTGCCGCGGTACAGGAACGGGGCCTCCCGGCTGACCGGCGTGCTGTCGAGGGTGGTCTTGACGCCCTTGGCATCGTTCGGCAGCGCCTGCCCGAAGTCGGTGGCCGGAGCGCCCTGGACGCCGGAGAACACCATGTTCCAGACGCCGCCGTCCCAGCCGCCCACCTCCGTGTTGCGGGTGAACCACTGCTGCTGCGAGCCGGTGGCGATGGTGCCGGACACCCGCGAGTTCGCGAGGTAGCCGCCGGAGGCGAACTCGCCGTACCGGCCGAACACCGTGAGGTCGCCCCGGATGTCGACGCGGCGCATCGGCGCGGCCTGGGACACGGCCCAGCGCATCTGGTGCGGCTCCGTGACGCCGGCCGGGTAGGGGAGGCCGGCGTCGTCGCCCACGGGGCGCTGGATCGGGTTGAACGCCAGGTTCGACATGGACCGCCAGAACCGGGTCAGCGAGCCCGGGTCGCCGCACGACCACGGGTTGTTCGGGCAGCCGACGACGGGCTCGACGTGCAGGGCGCCGTTGATCAGGACGTCGCCGGGCTGCGCGCCGAGGCCCGCTATCGACTCGTAGTAGCCCACCTGGGCGTTCACGATGCCGGTCGCGGTGGCAGGGTCGTCCTGGCCCGCGGCGCTGCCGTACGTGCCGGGCTCGAAGAACACCTGGTGCCGGTCGAGGCTGAACTCCTCCTCGTCGTTCACCGTGTCGAGGAGCTGGTTGATCCGGTCGGCGGTCCAGGTCTCGTCGATGAACGTGACGTTGGGCCCGAAGTCGGGGTCCGCCGCGGCCTTCTTCGGCTTCTTCACCTTCTCTTCGGACCTGGTCGTCGGGTCCGCCTTGGTCACGGCGGCCTTGGCCATGGCTCTGCCCTCGTCGGTGGCGGTCGGCGTCGCGGTGGCCGGCAGGGCGGTGACCGCGGCTCCCGCGGCGAGCGATGCCGCGACCGTCGCGACGGCGGCGCCGCGCAGCGTGGTGCGAAGTGTCCTCATCGACAGTTCCTTCGAGCTCGGGGCAGGCCGGTCAGGACCGGTCACGCTGCCGGTGCGGGTGCGCCCGGGTGAGCGCCCAGCCAGGCTAACGGCCCTTTACTGACCCATCCGTAAGTACTTTCCGCACACTCCGGGTCACCGTGAACCTCGGGTTCTGGGCGATGTGCTCCGTCGGCCCGACGGCGCGCTCCAGCGCGCGCCGGTAGTGCAGCCCGGTGTTGAAGACCGTCCACAGCTCGCCGCCGTCGCGCAGGATGCGGCCCGCCGTCGCGAACATGCGGTGCGCCGCGTCCGTGCTGAGCGCGGCGCGGTCGTGGAACGGCGGGTTGAGCACCACCAGGTCGGCCGAGCCGTCGGGGAGCGGGAGCGCGGCCCCGGCGTCGCTCCGCTCGACGGCGGCCTGGGCGCCGTTCGCGGCGAGCGTCGCCGCGGTCGAGGCGCAGGCCGCGGCGCTCCGGTCCGTCGCGAGCACGTGGGCACCGGGAAACCGGAGCGCCAGGACGGTCGCCAGGATGCCGGTACCGCAGCCGAGGTCGACGGCGACGGGGCGTCCGTCAAGGTAGTCCGGGCCAAGCGCGGAGGTCACCGGGGCGAACGGGGCATGCGACAGGTCGGGCCAGCGGTGGGCCTGCGCGAGGAGGAAGCGCGTGCCCTGGTCGAGCGTGGCGCCCGCGAACGCGGCTCCGTGCGCCACGACGGTCAGCCCTGCGGGGGCGGACGGCGGGAGGGCGGACGGCGGGAGGGCGGACGGCGGGACGAGCGCGTCCAGGATCTCCCGGTCGGTGAGCCGGGTGACGACGGGATAGGTGAGCGGCCCGACGTCTGACCGCGGCTCCCGCGCGATCAGCAGCCGCGACTTCTGCCGGGCGAGCGACGCCCCGACCTGCGCGAACGAGGCGCCGAGCACGTCGGTCATCGCGTGCGTCATGTGCTTGACCCGCCCGCCCGCGAGCAGCGTGACCGAGGGGTCGGCGTACCGGCCCACGTGCTCGGCGATCTCGGTCAGCTCGGCCAGCGACGTCGGCAGCTGGAGCAGCACGAGCCGCGCACCCGCGAGCAAGGGAGGCTCCAGCTGGTCGCGTCCGGTGAACGAGAGCCCGCCCGGTTCGCGCGGGACGGGCGCGTTCGCAGCGGTCCGCGCGTGCGCATCCCGCAGGGTCTGAGACGCTCGCGAGGAGTTGGCGTCCAGCGCTGCCTCGGCAGTGATCGCATCCTGGTGCACCCGGACGTCGCGGGCGCCGAGTGCCAGCGCCCCGAGAGTGAGCGCGCCGAACCGGTCGCCGATCACCACCACGCCGTCAGGGTCCCGCGCGATCAGCCCGGCGGCCTCGTCGAGCAGGAGCCGGTCGGTCGCGTCGACCGCGACGGGGCCGTCGGCACGCGAACCGTCCTCGGGGTAGGGCCGCAGCTCGGCGAGGACGGCGTCGGCCTCGGGGCTCACCGTGCGGAGCGGGCCTTCTTCTCCGCAGCCTTGCGGGCCTCCTCGACGCGCTCCTCCTCGGCGCGCACCTGTGCGGCGATCTCGCGCTCCTGCGCGAGCCACTCCGGCGGGTCGTCGCGCAGCTCGTTGATCTGCTCGGTGGTCAGGGGCTCGGTGATGCCACCGCGGGCCAGGCCGGCGATCGAGATGCCGAGACGCCCCGCCACGACGGGCCGCGGGTGCGGGCCGTTGCGACGCAGGTCGGCCAGCCACTCGGGCGGGTTCGTCTCCAGCTCCTCGAGCTCTGCGCGCGTGATCGGGTTGTCCTGGAACTCCTGCGGCGTAGCAGGCAGGTAGACGCCGAGTCGCTTGGCGGCGTTGGACGGCTTGAACCGCTGCGAGGCGAAGGAGGAACTCATGTTCCCAGGGTATCGGCGCACGCCCGCCTCGCTCTCCATGGCGGGCGTGATCCTCGCCGCTTGTTGCCGGCGGCCGCTGCCGACGATCCAAGGCCCGTAGCCTTGGCCTGTGAGCCAGCCCTTGCCCGACGTCGGACCGTCCGCACCGGACGGCGACCCCGCCGACCGCCTCGTCGACGAGGCGGAGGATACGGCCGACGTCGATCCTGACCGGCCCCGCTTCCGCCTCGCCTACGTGCCGGGTGCGACGCCCGGGAAGTGGGCGAGCGTGTGGCGCGAGCGGCTGCCCGACGTGCACCTCGACCTGGTGCAGGTCGAGGCGGCCGCCGTCGTGCCCGCGCTGGAGGCCGGGGACGCCGACGCCGCCATCGGCAGGCTCCCCGTGGACAAGGAGGTGTTCTCCGCGATCCCGCTCTACGAGGAGACCTCAGTGGTCTGCTTCTCGCGGGACCACCTGCTCGCGGCGCTGGCCGACGAGGAGGCCGTGTCCAGCGCCGATATCGCCGACGATCCGGTCTGGGTCCCGGCGGACGACGTCCTCTTCGCCGCGCACCCGGTCCCCGGCGTCCTGCCCGCCGACCCCGACGGCAACCCGCTGGAACGCGTTCCGACCACGGCCGACGCCGTCGCGACGGTCGCGGCGAACGCGGGAGTGGCGGTGCTGCCGATGTCGCTCGCGCGCCTGCACCGCCGCAAGGACGTGACCTACCGCCCGCTCGTGGACGGGCCGACGGCGCCGGTGGGACTGGTGTGGCCCTCCGACCGCACCACCGACCTGGTCGAGGAGCTCATCGGGATCGTGCGCGGGCGCACGGTCAACAGCTCGCGCGGCCGGGGCGGGCCGGCCGCCCGGCAGACGGAGGGCACCGCCGCCGGATCGGCCGGGAAAACCCCAGGAACCGGGGTGAAGAAAACGGTCAAGGGCGGCCCGGGCGGGGCCGCTGGGCGCTCCGGCGGGGGACGCAGCGGTACGAATGCGGGCGGTCGCGGTGGCGTCCAGCGGGGCGGCGGCGGTGTTCAGCGGGGCAAGGGTGCCCGTCCTGCGCCGAAAGGCAAGAAGAAAGGCAAAGGCCGGTAGGGCGGAACACAAGCCCATGTAAGGTATTTCGGTAAGATAACGGGATATTGGCGATCTGCGACATTGTCGCTACGCTCCGGGAGTCGTGCCCGACGTCGGGCACGGGACCAACCCCCGTTTCGAAGGAGCGCTCAGTGCGCAAGATGACCGTCTTGGGAGCTTCCGCGCTCCTCGTCGCCGGCCTCGTGGCCTCTCCGGCTGCCGCGTTCGCCGCACCCGTGCTGACCGACACCGAGCAGTACCTGGACGGGGTCCAGGTCTGCGAGGACTACGACTCGGGCAAGATCGACACGACGGGTGACCCGATGGAGGTCACCGTCGACGCGCCTGCGGGCCAGCTCATCTCCGGCTACTGCGTCAAGGCCGGCTCCGTGAAGCAGGGCGAGGGCGTGGGCGGCGCGTACTTCGTCGAGCTCGACGAGCCTGCCGCTTCGGTGACCATCACCTACCCGTGGGGCGGCGGCGACGGCAATGGCCGCGCCATCAGCCACTATGCGCTCGTGTACACCGACGGCGTCATCGAGCCGACGCCGTCCCCCTCGCCTTCCGTGCCGGGCGAGGAGCCCAGCGACGAGCCGAGCGTCGTGCCGTCGGAGCTTGGCGGCGACGAGCCGACCGAGCCGGGTGTCGAGCCGTCGGACGGCTCGGTCGCCCCTGCTGACGAGGCCGCCACGCCGTCCCCCTCTGCTGCCGCGGACGAGCCCGACGTGCTCGCCTCGACCGGTGCCAGCACCGCCATCGGCTTCACGCTCATCGCGCTGGCCCTCGTGGGCGGCGGCGTGACCCTGATCGTGCTGCGTCGCAAGGGCGTGCTCGGCAGCTGAGCCAGTCGCGCCGCGTGACCGCGAAGTAGAGCGGACGTCCGGCCGGCCTCCGATTCCCTTGAGCTTCTGGCTCGGGTTCGGAGCCGGCAGGGCGCCCGCTCTGCGGTGTCTACGGGTGATCTGTTGCCGTTACTCCGCGGGTGTGGTGGCGGTCACCTGGACGATCAGCGCCTGCATCGGCCACAGGGTGGGCAGCTGCAGCCCGACGCCGGTCAGTACCGAACCGGGCAGGTCGATCGGGTCCTTGCCCAGCCAGCCCGGGGTCACCCAGCCGTTCCACCTCGCGGAGCCCGCCTCGTCGCGCACCTGAACGCTGTATCGCAGGGCGGGGTCGAGCCCGTCCAGCCGGACCCGCTCCGTCAGGACCTCCAGAGGCGACGCCACGGTCGCGACGGTCCACACGCCTGCCGTCCGGTCGGGTGAGACGAAGCCCGTGACCCGCAGCGCCGGGTCCACCGTGTCGGCGTGCACGACGGTGCCGGTGTGCACCAGGGAGCGGAGCTCCTTGTAGAGCGCGGCGTACGCAGCGACGGCGACCAGCTCGTCGTCCGTGCAGCTCAGGAGGTCCCACTCGAACCCGGCGTGCCCCTGCAGCGCCGTCGCGACCCGGTACGACAGGTCGGTGGCCCGCCCCGACGAGTGTGTCGGTGACGGCCCCACGTGCGCACCGATCAGCTCGGGCGGCAGCACCAGCGACGTCCACCGCTGGATGTCCTGGCGTTCCAGGGGGTCGTTCGAGTCCGAGGCCCACACGCGGTCGGTGAACTGGAGGATGCCCAGGTCCGTCCGGCCGCCGCCCGACGAGCACGACTCGATCTCCAGCCCGGGATGATCAGCCTTGAGTCGCGCGATCAGTGCGTACGCGGCGTAGGTCTGCACGTGGGTGCCCGGCCGCAGGACGCCGTCCGGCCCGGGGTGGACGGGCTCGACGAGGTCGCGGTTGTGGTCCCACTTGATGAAGTCGATGCCGAGCTGCGTCACGAGAGCCGAGATCTGGGAGCGCAGGTGCTCCCAGGCGTCGGGGTTCGCGAGGTCGAGCACGTACTGCGTGCGGAAGGAGAGCCCGTCCGGCGACGGCACCGCCGCCGGGTTGGACAGGATCCAGTCCGGGTGAGCGCGCGCCAGGTCGGAGTCGAGGTTGACCATCTCGGGCTCGAACCACAGCCCGAACTGCATCCCCAGCTCGTGCACCAGGCCGGCGAGCGGGTCCAGGCCGTCGGGCCACACGTCGTGGTCCACCACCCAGTCGCCGAGGCCCGCGGTGTCGTCTCGCCGGGCATGGAACCAGCCGTCGTCGAGCACGAAGCGTTCCACGCCGACGGCCGCGGCACGCCGGGCGAGCCGCTCCAGCTTGGTCGGCGAGTGGTCGAAGTACACGGCCTCCCACGTGTTCAGCACGAGGGGCCGCGGGCTGGTCACGTGCTGCGGACGCGCCCGCATCCACGTGTGGAACCGGTCCGCGACGCCGTCCAGGCCGGCCGGAGACCACGCGAAGTACGCGACGGGGGTTCGATACGTCTCGCCCGTGGCCAGCCGGATCTCGCCCGGCCGGACCAGCTCGCCCGCCCCGAGGAGCGTCGGGTGCTCGGTGAGGTGGTCCACGCGGTGGGTGACGTCAGCGCTCCACCCCAGGTGGGTGGCCCACGTCTCGCCGGCCCGGTTGCGCGGTGTGCCCAACGACGCCACGGTCACCCAGGGCGCGTCGTGTCCCGACCGCCCGCGCCGGGTCTGGCGGGCCGTGCTGCCGCCCGGCATGGCGGTGGTGACGGGCGCCTTCTCGCGGGACCAGCGGCCGGTGAACTGGGTGAGGTGGTCCGCGGACCTCGGCACGGGCAGCGTTGCCTCGAGCCAGTGCACGTCCACCGGGTTCGGGCCGTCGTTGGTGAGCTCGTGCCACAGCAGCACCAGCCCGCCCGTGCCGATCTCCAGGTGCGACCGCAGCGTGAGCCCGAGCTTTGCGTCCCGGGCCGTGACAGCCAGCTCCGCCGTGGCGCGCTCCGCCTCGTCGACGATCCAGCGCGGGAACAGCGGGACGCCGTCCGCCACCACGAGGAGGCCGGGGCGGCCCGCCCACCCGTCGGACTCCTGCGGCAGCAGCGACGGCCGCCAGGCCGAGTCGAGCGTGCCCGGCGCGGTCTGCCGGCTCGTCGCCGAGTCGAGACCCCACAGATCGGCGGACGTGAGCTCGCCCAGGTCAGCGCCCCAGTGGAGCACCAGCGGCAGTCCCCGCTCGGGGTGCGCGAGCACGACGGCGACACCGTCGCGCCGTAGTACCGACCAGCTGGAATCCTCGACAAGGCTGTTCATGGTGCTGTCCTTCCGCCCCTGGACCGCACACTACGCGCAGCCACCGACATCGAATCTGGCCGACCCTAGCGCGCCGTGCGGACCAGGTCGTTCTCCGTGCGCAGCACCGGGCGGGCGACCAGCGCCTCCGGGTCGAGGCCCCGGCTCGCCACGTGGAACACCGCCGTGGCGCCCGCCGGGAGGTCGATCACCTGCTCGTCCACCCGCGCGTCCGGGTCGAGCCGGTCGGCCAGCACCGTCACGCCGAGCGCCAGCGACGTCGCCGTCACCGCCACCCGGTACCCGCCGTCCTGAGCCGTCACCGTGGTCCGCACGGGGGCGGGATCGAGCGCGAGGTCCTTGCTCTCCGCCCACCGGTGCAGCCCGCGGGCCTCGCCGAAAGTCACGACCAGCACCTCGTTCGCCACGTCGGCGACGGCGACCAGGTCACCGGTCAGCGGGACCAGGGTCACCGACCGAGGCCCGACGGTCACCGCCCCGGTGCCCAGGTCCGACGTCGCCAGCACCGCACCACCGAGGGTGGTCCGGACCGCCTCGACCTGCCCGGCCCACGGCACGTCGCTGTCGTTCACGAACGCCGCGACCAGGTCGGAGCCGCGCGGCTGCACCGTCACGATCCGGTCGGCGAACGCGTGCTTCATCGCGTACCAGAGCGGCTTGCGCCGGCCGTCGCCGTCGACGGCGGCCCAGGACGTCACGGGCCAGCAGTCGTTGAGCTGCCACACGATCGCACCCGCGGTGCGCGGCCACCACGAGCGGTAGTGCTCCACGGCGTACTGGATCGCGCGCGCCTGGTTGAGCTGCGTGGCCCAGTGCCAGTCGGTGAAGTCCTCCGGGACGTCCAGGTGCGCGGCCATGCCTCCGTCGAGCTTGAGGTTGCCGTACTGGGCCTTCTGGTGCAGCAGGAACACCTCGGACTCCTTGAACCCCGGTGGCACGGCACCGCCGTCGGGAAGGATGGCGCGGCGCATCGTCGCCCACGTGGCCGGGCCCTGGAAGCCGAACTCGGACGGGAACCGCGGCACGTCGTCGCGGTAGTGCGAGTAGTCGATCCGGTTCCAGACGTCCCACTGGTGGTGGGTGCCGTGGTTCGGGTCGTTGGGGTGCATCAGGTCGGGCGTGAAGCCAGGGGAGTAGGGCGAGCCGTCCGAGTAGGGACGGGTTGGGTCCACGTCAGCCAGGACCTTCGGGAAGAGCTCGTAGTAGTAGCCGGCGCCCCACGTGAGGTCGCCCAGCGGCGCCTTCCAGTCCCAGTCCTCGTGGCCCCAGATGTTCTCGTTGCCACCGTTCCACAGCACGAGCGAGGGGTGCGGTGCCAGTCGGGCGGCGTTCTCCCGCAGCTCGGCCTCGAGCTCGGCCCAGTGCGGGGCCTCCTCGGGGTAGGCGGCGCAGGCCAGCAGGATGTCCTGCCAGACCATGACCCCCTTCTCGTCGCAGACGTCGTAGAAGTCGTCCGACTCGTAGATGCCGCCGCCCCACACCCGCAGCAGGTTGAGGTTGGCGCCGAGGGCCTGGTCGACCCGCTGTGCCAGGCGCTCGCGCGTGATGCGGGTCAGCAGGTGGTCGTCGGGGATCCAGTTGGCCCCGCGCGCGAAAACGGGCTTGCCGTTGACGACGAACGTGAAGCTCGTGCCGTGCTCGTCCCGGTCGCGGTTCACCTCGACGGTGCGAAACGCGACCCGGCCTGCCCAGGAGTCGAGGGGATCGGAGCGGTCCTCGCCGTCGCCCTCGTAGAGGGTCACCTCGATCGGGTACAGGGGCTGTTCGCCGTGCCCGGCCGGCCACCACAGGTCGACGTCGGGCACCTCCACCTGGACGTCCAGGGCGCCGCCGGACCAGCCGGGTGAGACCGCCGTGGTCACGCCGCGGTCGCCGACAGACACGTCGACGACGAGCTGCCCGACGTCGGACAGCCCCGACGTCTCGACCTCGAGCCGGACGTCGACCAGCCCGGTCATCTGGTCGCTCTCGTCCTGCGCTCGCAAGCTCGCTCCGGACGAACGCTCCGATGCCGCCGGCCGGACTGCGGTGGCCAGCGGGGTGACCCGGGCGAGGCGCGCCACGCGCCAGCGCTCCACCCGCACGGGCTTCCACAGGCCGGCCGTCTGCAGGTCCGGGCCCCAGTCCCAGCCGAAGGAGCAGGCCATCTTGCGGACCATGTTGAACGGCTGGTCGTAGGCCATGGGGCGGGTGCCGAGGCGCTGCGCCTCAGCCTCCGCGGTCTCGATCGCGGAGTCGAGGTCGACCACCAGGTCGGCGGGCGTTCCGACGAGCGACCGCACGTCGTACCGGTAGGAGCGGTGCATGTTCGCGGTGCGACCCAGGCCGACGCCGCCCAGCGCTACGCCGGCGACGGTGTCGACGCCCTCGAAGAGCAGGTCCACCCGCTCGTCGGCCGCCGCGGCCGGTTCGTCGAGGACCGTCGCGTACCGCCACGTGGATCGTTTCATCCAGGCGAGCGAGGTCTCGTTGGTGCCGAGATACGGGTCGGGGATGAGGCCGCGCTCCAGGAGGGCGGTGTGGTTCGTACCGGGGACGGTCGCGGGGACTTCGATCCCGGCGAGCTCCACGGGGACGGGGCCACCGGTGGCCGTCAGGGTCCAGTCGGTCAGTTCGCGGCTGATCATCATCGATCCTCGTCCCTACTAGTACAGATACCTGGTACATGTGGAGCGGACCCGAGCATAGGGCCGCGCGCGGCGTCGGATCGAACCGATATCACCGACCGCCCGCGTGGCCCTTCACGGCCGCTCAGTCGGGCCGGACCACCAGACCGAGCGTCTCGGCGAGCAGGATCGCCTGAGCCTCGCCGACGACCGCGCCGGTGAGGTTCGCCGAGAGCGGGTCGAGCGTCGACAGGTCGCTGCCGCGCAGGTCGGCGTTGGTCAGGTCGGCCTGTTCGAGGTCCGCGCCCGACAGGTCGCAGCCGACCAGCACGACACCGGTCGCCTTGATCCCGGCCAGGTCCGACTCGCGGAAGCGGACGCCGTCGAACTGCGCGCCGGCCAGCGCGGCACGGTGCAGGTCGGTGAAGGACCAGTTGCCGCCCTCGACCTTGAGCAGGTCGAACCGGCAGTCGGCGAACTGGGACCCGACGAGCTTGCAGCGTTCCAGCTTCGCGTCGAAGAACACGCACCCGTCGAACACGCACGACGTGAACGCGAACTCCGTGAGGTGCGCGCTGTTGAAGCGCACCCCACGGAACACGCAGGAGTCGAACGTGGCGCCCGTTCCCGAGGCCTCCGTCATGTCCACGTCGGCGAACAGCGTCGCCATGTGGTCCTCGCCGGACAGGTCGCGGGCGTACCAGTCCTCATTGGTGACGGAGAGCTCGGTCGCAGGCATCCGGATCATGCCACCGACCCTACGGGCCGCCACTGACACCGCAGGAGCGTGGTTGTGGGCGTGACCGTTGCGCCTACGACGGGGACGATGCCGCAACGGTCGCGCCCACAACCGCCAGGGGTCAGGCGGCGTCCGGGAAGGGGACGCCGGTGGTGGCGTGGCAGCGGTAGCCGTTCGGGTTCTTAGCGTCGGACAGGTACTGCTGGTGGTAGTCCTCGGCGTAGTAGAACGGCCCGGCCTCGGCGGCAGGCGCGATCTCCGTGGTGATCGCGTCGTACCCCTTGGCGCTCAGCACCTCGGCGTACCGCTGGGCGGTCTCCTTGGCGGCTTCGGCCTGCTCCGGCGTCGTCCAGTAGAGCGCCGAGCGGTACTGCGTGCCGACGTCGTTGCCCTGGCGGAAGCCCTGCGTGGGGTCGTGGCGCTCCCAGAAGATCTTGAGCAGCTCGGCCTCGGTGACCTTGGTCGGGTCGTACGCGACGAGCGCCGTCTCGGTGTGGCCGGTCCGCGCGGTGCAGACCTCGTCGTACGTCGGGTTGGGCGTGGTCCCGCCCATGTAGCCGACAGCGGTGCTCACCACGCCGGGAACCTGCCAGTAGATCTCCTCGGCGCCCCAGAAACAGCCCATGGCCAGGTACAGCACCCGCGTGCCCTGCTCCCACGGTCCCGTGATCGACGAGCCCAGCACGGTGTGCGGCCGAGGGTTCTGCAGGAGCGGCGCGGAACGGCCCGGGAGGGCGTTCTCGGGGGCGACCATGGTGGTCTTCGTGGAACCGGAACCAGGGCCGAAGAGGGAGTTGAGGAACGTCATCCGACACACATCCTTAGGGTCTGCTTCGTGCGGTAGCACGTTTGTCAGTAGCAACGCGGGCGGGCGCGGTGGTGTTCCGCTGCGCTCGGGTCATAAGCATTGCGCAAGATTCCTGTACAAGACTTATACCTGCCTTCTGCCGTCGGCAGATCCCGGTGGCACCTCCGGGCCGTGCACGCCATGGTCGGCACATGAGCAGCGAGGTCGGTTCGGTAGCGGTCCTGTCGGACATCCACGGGGTGCTCCCCGTCCTGGAAGCCGTGCTCGCCGAGCCGGACGTGATCGCGGCCGACCGCGTGGTCGTCACCGGGGACCACGCCGCCGGGCCGCAGCCCGTCGAGGTCCTGGACCGCCTCCGGTCACTGGGGGAACGCGCGGTGCTGGTGCGCGGGAACGCCGACCGCGAGCTCGTCTCGCTCGCCCGTGGCGGGAGCACGGACATCCCCGATCCGATCGCGCCCTGGGCCGCGGCCCAGCTCCGGCCCGACGACGTCGCGCTGCTCGCCGGGCTGCCGTACCCCGCCGAGCTGACGGTGCGCGGGTTCGGCCGCGTCGTGTTCTGCCACGCCACCCCGCGCGACGACGAGGAGGTCGTGCTCGTCGACTCCTCCCTGGAGCGCTGGGCCGAGGTGCTGGGCGGGCTCGACCCCGCCGTCGCGACGGTCGTGATGGGCCACACCCACATGCCGTTCGTGCGGCTCGTCGACCGCCGGTTGTGCGTCAACCCCGGCAGCGTCGGCATGCCGTACGGGCGCGCGGGCGGATCGTGGGCGCTCCTGCGGGACGGCCAGGTCGAGCTCCGGCACACGCCGGTCGACGTCGAGGCGGCCGTGGCCGCCGTCGCCGCCGGGAGCGCCTATCCCGGCGCCGAGGAGTGGGCGCGGGAGTACGTGACGTCGGCCAACAGCGACGCCGACGCGCTGCGGGCGTTCGCTCCCCGGGACGGCCGGCGTCTCCGGTGACATGTGCAGTCCCGTGCCGTATTCTCATTACTGCGCGATACGGAGAAATCCTGAGCGAGCTGCCTCAGCCCCCACCTTCGGGTGGGGGCTGTAGTGCTATGAGGGCGTCCACAGCCGTTCCCGCTTCAAGCGGGGCGCGATGATCGACCACAGATCCTTGTTTGCGCGGACCGCGCGCTCGTCGCGATCGAGACCGCCGGCGATGCGCTGGTGCAGGAAGGCGACCATGTCGGCCGCTTGCACGAGCCGGCTCATGGTCGACGGCACGAAGTAGACCGTGTCGACGATCTTGCGTGGGGATCCGCGATATCCCCACACGGCTTCGGTCCTTGTGGCTCGCAAGGCTTCCTGAGCCACACGTGCCGTGTGGTGCTCGTCGGCGACAACTAAGAGGTCCTGATCACGCTGGGCTGCGTACTGGTCGAGTTTCTCCAAGAGGTGGAGGAGGACCGTTACGTGCTCGTCCTGTTGCCCGGCATATCGACGCCTGAACGCGTCACGCTGCAAGCCCTCGACATAGAACGCATCGACATGCTCCGCGATGGCCTGAAGGGCCTTGCGGTAGATCGAGATTCGCGCACGGACCATGGGTTCGAGGGCTGACCATTGCGCGGAGGCCCGGAACAAGTCGTGCCCGTGGAGTTCGAACGAGCCCTTCACATCGGGATAAGCCTCGGCGGCGTCCGCGACGACACGGTCGAGAGCGGCAGTAAGGGCTCGAGCAGAAGGCGATGAGATGATCAGCCCGACTGTGCGGTAGTGGTCGCGATTGAACGACTCGTCGATGTAGGCAAGAAGCACCAGCGCAGTTTTCCACGACACGGCTAGACGTGCTTGGTGTGATGTGGATATCTGCTGTCCACCGCTCATGGGCTCTTGACTGTCGGTGTCCCGGCGTAGCGTCCCGGTCATGGCCGATACCGACCCCGAGGTCCTGTTCACCGATGTCGCCGCGTGGCGCGCCTGGCTCGACGAGAACGAGGCGACGTCGACCGGCGTCTGGCTGATCCTCGCCAAGAAGGGCAAGGACGCCCCGACCACCCTGAACTACGACATGGCGCTCGACGAAGCGTTGTGCAGCGGCTGGATCGACGCCCAGGGTCGCGGCCGCGACGACACGACCACTATGCAACGGTTCTGCCCGCGCCGGTCCCGCAGCCGCTGGTCGGTGCGCAACGTGGGCATCGTGGAACGACTGATCGCCGAGGGGCGGATGCGCCCCCGCGGCCAGGAGGAGATCGACAAGGCCAAGGCCGACGGCCGCTGGGACGCCGCGTACGAGGGCAGCAGGAACATCCAGGTACCGCCCGACCTCGCCGAGGCGCTCGCGGCCAGCCCGCGAGCCACGGAGATGTTCGGCATCCTCACCGCGCAGAACCGGTTCGCGATCCTGTTCCGGATCACGGGGGTCAAGAAGCCGGAGACCCGGGCGCGGAACATCGCCAAGTTCGTCGGGATGCTGGAGCGTGGGGAGACGGTGTATCCGCAGAAGCGGAAGCTCGACGCCTGAAGGATCCGTGTGCGCGCGGTGCACCTTCCGTGCGGCGCGCGCGCAGGCCAGCGGGTTGCCGGTGTGCTCCCCTAGGGTATTAGTCGTGTCGCAGACCGAGGAGACCAGCGTGACGTCCAGTCCCACCACGACGCCGCCCACCGACGAGTCGGGCGTCGTCCCCCCAGCCATCCGCGCCGCCGCCTCCTGGTCGTGGCGCATGCTCCTCATCGGCGCGTTCATCGCTGCCGCGCTGTACCTGATCACGCTGCTCAAGACGATATTCATCCCGGTCGCGGTGGCCCTGCTGCTCACGATCATGCTGACGCCGGTGCGCCGGCTGCTGAACGAGCGACTCCGCCTGCCGCGCGCCATGTCCGCAGGCCTGACCCTGATCGGTCTGATCGTGGTGGTCGCCGGCCTGATCACGCTGGCGGGGCAGTCGATCGCGAACGGCTTCGCCGACCTGACGGCGCAGGCCGTCACGGGGTTCCAGGAGCTATGGACGCAGCTCTCGTCGACCTTCGGGCTCGAGAAGGAGCTGCAGAGCTACAGCCAGGACATCCTCGACCAGCTCGAGGCGCAGCAGGGCGCCATCGTGAGCGGCGCGCTGGGCGCCGCCGCAACCGCGGGCAGCGTGCTGGTCGGGGCGCTGATCGCGCTGTTCTGCACGTTCTTCTTCCTGCACGACCCGCGCGGCATCTGGGGCTGGGTCGTCGGCCTGCTCCCGGTGTCCGCCCGCGAACCGGTGAACCAGGCGGGCCGCCGGGGCGCCGTCACGCTGGCCGCCTACACGCGCACGCAGATCCTCGTCGCGGCCGTGGACGCCGTCGGCATCGGGATCGGCGCGGTGTTCTTCGTCCCGTCGCTCGCGCTGCCGATCGGCATCCTGGTGTTCGTCGGCTCGTTCGTGCCGGTGGTCGGTGCCATCGTCACGGGTGCTATCGCCGTCGTGGTGGTGCTCGTCTCCAACGGCTGGGTCGCGGCCCTCATCATGCTCGGCGTGGTGCTGCTGGTGCAGCAGATCGAGTCGCACGCGCTGCAGCCGTTCCTCATGGGCCAGGCAGTCTCGCTGCACCCCGTCGCCGTCATCCTCGCCGTGGCCGCCGGGTCGTACGCCGCGGGCATCGTCGGCGCGCTGTTCGCCGTGCCGCTCGCGGCCGTGCTGAACACAGTGATCCTCTACTTGAACGGGCACGACAAGTTCCCGGAGCTCGGCGACGAGGACGCCCTGCCGATCCGATGGCGCGCGGCCGACGCTCCGCCCATCCCGCTCCGGCTGCGCCGCACCCCCGGCGCGGTGGCCGGACAGGCCGCCTCGGACGTCGGCGTCGACGAGGATCTCGACGCCCCGGAGGGTGATCCGAAGCGCTGAACGTGCATCTGGGGGCGCAGTCGGGCAACATGCCCGCTGTGCCCCTGGATCCGTTCGACCTGGAGTCCTACGGCGGCCACCTCACGGTGACCGCCGACGACGCCCGCGCCGCCGCAGAGATGCTCGACGGCGTCATCACCCGTACTCCTATCACCGAGAGCCGCCAGCTCTCCACCATCGCCGGCACGAAGGTGCTGCTCAAGTGCGAGAACCTGCAACGAGCCGGCTCGTTCAAGGTGCGCGGCGCCTACGTGCGGCTCGCGCGGCTGTCGCCCGCCGAACGGGAGCGCGGCGTCGTGGCCGCCTCCGCCGGCAACCACGCGCAGGGTGTGGCGCTCGCCGCGTCGATGCTCGGCATCGACGCCGTCGTCTACATGCCGGTCGACGCGGCCCTGCCCAAGGTCGCCGCGACCCGCGGGTACGGGGCAGAGGTGCGGATGGTCGGCTCGTCCGTGGACGAGGCCCTCGCCGCCGCGCGCGTCGAGGCCGCACGGTCCGGCCGGGTGCTCATCCACCCGTTCGACCACGTCGACGTCGTGGCCGGCCAGGGCACCGTGGCCCTGGAGATCCTGGAGCAGGTGCCGGACGTCGCCACCGTCGTCGTGCCGCTGGGCGGTGGCGGGCTCGTGGCCGGGATCGCCGCGGTGCTGGCCGAGGTCGCGCCGCACGTGAAGGTCGTCGGCGTGCAGGCGGCGTCGGCGGCGGCCTACCCGGGCTCGCTGAAGGCCGGCAAGCCGCTGGCGAGCAAGCTCGGCGCCACGATGGCCGACGGCATAGCGGTGGGCCTGCCGGGTGACGTGCCGTTCGGGATCGTGCAGAAGCAGGGCGTCGAGGTCCGGACCGTCACCGAGGACCAGCTCTCCCGCGCGCTGCTCGCGGTGCTGGAGCGTTCGAAGCTGATGGTCGAGCCCGCTGGAGCGGCCGGCGTCGCCGGGATCATGGCGGCGGGGCCCGGCGCGTTCGCCGGGCCGGTGGTCGCCGTGCTGTCCGGCGGGAACATCGACCCGCTGGTGCTGCTCCGGGTGGTGCAGCACGGCCTCGTCGCGGCAGGGCGGTACCTGAAGCTGCAGGTGCGGCTGACGGACAAGCCCGGCGCGCTGGCCCGCCTGGTGGAGACCATCGCCGCCGTCGGCGCCAACATCGTGGCGGTGGAACACACGCGCACCGACGTCTCGCTCTCGGTGTCCGAGGTCTGGGTCAACCTGCAGCTCGAGACCAAGGGCGCCGACCACCGGGCCGCCGTCGTGGAACGGTTGGAGTCGGAGGGCTTCGAGGCCGCCGTCGTGTGAGCGTCGTGGGATCCGGCCAGCGCGTCGCGATCCGGGTGTCGTGCGGGCGCTCTCTCGTTCGTCGTCAGACTGACGCGGCCACCCCGGCCGCGCGACCATGACACCGGGGACCTCCCCCGGAAGGGAGCACACCATGCGTTACCTCATGCTCGTCCTGTCCACTCCCGACGCCCCGGCGGAGCCGGGGAACGTGCCCGAGATCGAGGACTGGGTGCGGGACACCTACGGCACCGGCCGTGCGATCCTCGGCGACCGGCTGCGCCCGCCCGCCGACGCCGTCGGCGTGCAGGTCCGCACCGGCGAGGTCGTCGTCACCGACGGCCCGTTCTCGGAGACCAAGGAGGTGATCGCGGGCTTCGACGTCCTCGAGGCGCCGGACCTCGACGAGGCCATCCGGATCGCCGCCGCCCACCCGATGGCTCACACGGGCGCGATCGAGCTGCGCCCCTTCTGGCCGCTGGGGCTCGACAGCGAGGCTACGGAGCCCGACGCCGAGGCCGGGACCCGCTGATGCGCTACCTGATGCTCGTCATCGAGCCGGACGAGCCCGACCGGGGGCCGACGCCGGAGACCGAGAGCTGGGTCGCCCAGCAGGACGCCTCCGGCGCGCGGGTCCTGGGCTCGCGCCTGCGCCCGGGCGCCGACGTCCGCCGCGTGACGGTGCGGGACGGCGAGACCGTCGTGACGGACGGGCCCTTCTCGGAGTCCAAGGAGGTCATCGGCGGGTTCGACGTCATCGAGGCGGCGACCCTCCAGGAGGCGCTCGCGATAGCCGCCGCGGCCCCGGGGGCGCGGGATGCGCTGGTCGAGGTGCACCCGTTCTGGCCGACGGAACCATGACCGACGTCGGGCAGGCCGTCACCGCAGCCTTCCGCGACGAGTGGGGCCGCGTGCTCGCGGCGGTCGCGCGCAGCACCGGCGACCTCGACCTCGCCGAGGACTGCACCCAGGAGGCGTTCGCCGTCGCGCTGCGCACCTGGCAGCGCGACGGCGTGCCCGACCGGCCGGGCGCGTGGCTCACCACGACGGCGCGAAACCGCGCGCTGGACCGGTTGCGGCGGCGCAAGGTCGAGGTGGAGAAGGTGGCGGCGTCGGCGCGGCTCACCGAGCGGCTCGCCCTGGACGCGGAGGACCCGGCCACCGAGGCCGCCGCCGCGCTGGACGACGCCGGCTGGGCCGGCGTCGAACCGGAGGATCCCGACGGGGACCTGCTGCGGCTGGTCTTCACCTGCTGCCACCCGGCCCTGCCCCTGGAGGGACGCGTTGCGCTCACCCTGCGGTCCCTCACCGGCATGACGACGGCGCAGGTCGCGCGGGCCTTCCTCGTGCCCGAGACGACCATGGCCCAGCGCCTGACGCGGGCCAAGCGCAAGATCCGCAGCACCGGCATCGCGTTCCGGGTGCCGCCGCCCGAGCTGCTGCGCGAGCGGGTGTCCGCGGTGCTCGCTGTGCTCTACGTGCTGTTCACCGAGGGCTACGACGCGTGGGCGGAGCCCGCCGACGACGTCGCCGGAGCCGAGGAGCGCCGGGCCCTGGCGGGCGACGCCGTGCGCGTCGCCCGGCTCGTCGCGCGCCTGCTGCCCGACGAGCCGGAGGCGCGCGGGCTGCTCGCGCTCCTGCTCCTCCAGCACGCGCGGCGGCAGGCGCGCCTGGGCCCCGCACCCGACGCGGTGCCGCGCACGCTGGAGGAGCAGGACCGCTCGCTCTGGCGACGCGACGAGATCGCCGAGGGGCTGGAGGTGCTCGACGACGCGCTCGCGACCCGTCGCGCCGGGCCCTACCAGGTGCAGGCGGCGATCGCGGCGCTGCACGCGCGGGCGGCGTCGGCCGACGAGACGGACTGGGCCGAGATCGTGGCCCTCTACGACGTCCTGGTGGGCATGACGCGCTCGCCCGTGGTGGCGCTCAACCGGGCGGTGGCGGTGGGGATGCTCCGGGGGCCCGAGGCGGGCCTGACCGAGCTCGACGACGTCGCGTCCGAGCCCGAGCTGGCTGCCTATCATCTGCTCCCGGCGATGCGGGCGGACCTGCTGCGGCGCGCGGGCCGGGCAGCCGAAGCCGGCGCGGAGTACCGGCGGGCGCTCGACCAGGTGGACCGGGAGGGCGACCGGCAGCTCCTGCGCCGTCGGCTCGCCGCGCTGAGCACCGCGCAGTAGCCGATCCGCGAGACAGATCCGCGAAGTAGAGCGCCTGGCCCCTCATCGTTGGTCGAGCTTGTCGAGACCCGGGTCTCGACAAGCTCT
>NZ_JBHUUX010000048.1:0-42851 GCF_042670845.1 Promicromonospora sp. NPDC057138
CGTTGCGCCTAAGTGCCCGTCTTAGGCGCAACGATCACGCCCACAACCAAGTCAGACGCCTAGGTTCAGGTCCTTGATGCGGATCGGGTCTCCTGTTTCCAGCGAGCGGTTGCCCGCGTAGCCGACCGACGACGCACGGACGCCGTCGACGTAGCCGGCCGCGCGGCCCAGCGGGTCCGGCTCGCCCGACGGCGCGAACACGCTGGCCAGCAGCAGCGCGTCGCCGCCGCCGTGCCCGCCGCCGCCGCGCACGATGGGCCGCTCCTCCGCGCGCTCCCAGTGCCGCTGCACCACGAGCCGCTCCCCGATGGGCCGCACCTCGTCGCCGGCGAACACCTCGGTGGCGCTCGGGTCGAGGATCGCCGCGTCGTTCTCGCCGAACTCGACCGAGCCCCGCTCGGTGACCTCGAGCTCCGCCCTGCCGCGTGTGCCGTTCACCACCACGCGGTAGCCCTCCCAGGGCGCGTGCGCCGTGAGCGAGTAGGTCAGCAGCGCGCCGCCCTGGTACTCGACGACGAGGCCGAGCGTGTCCTCCGTGGTGATCCCCGCGTCGAAGACCGAGCGGTTGCGCACGTAGCCGTCCACCGCCTGGGCCTCGGGCCCGTACAGCGTGGACAGCCACTCGTTCTTCTCGACGGAGAGCTGCCACGGGTCGACGCCGCGCTCGTTCAGCGCGCGCTCGGCGTCGGTGGGCTCGTAGTCGGTGGCGTGCGCGCCGTCGTCGCCGTAGAAGCGCCGGCCGCCCGTGGCGAAGACGCGCTCGGGCACGCCGTCGATCCACCAGTTGACCAGGTCGAAGTGGTGACTCGACTTGTGCACGAGCAGGCCGCCGTTGTTCACCTTCTCGCGGTGCCAGCGGCGGAAGTAGTCGGCGCCGTGCACGGTGTCGAGGGCCCAGTCGAAGTGGACCGACAGCACCCGGCCGATCTCGCCGCTCGCGATCACCTCGCGCAGCGCGCTGTTGCGCGGCGAGTAGCGGTAGTTGAACGTCGTGACCAGGTCGCGCCCCGTCTCGGCGACGGCGTCCACGATCTGCCGGGCCTGGTCGGCGTGCGCCGCGATCGGCTTCTCCACGACGACGTCGGCGCCGGCCCGCAGCGCGCGCGCCACCAGGTCGCCGTGCGTGCGGTCGACCGAGGTGACGATCACGCGGTCCACGGACTGCTCGGCTATCGCCTTCTCCAGGTCGTCCGGCTGGTAGACGGGGCGGAGGCCCCCGAGCGCCGCCGCGACCCTCGCCTCGTAGGCCGCGGCGCGCACGGGGTTGGGCTCGACCCAGGCGACGATCTCCCCGTCGGGGGCGTGCGTGCCGATCAGCGCGTTGACGTACATCGAGGCGCGATGCCCCGTACCGACCACCGCGTAGCGGCGCCGCCCCTCGGGCAGCGGGCCCGACGGCGGCTCGGGTGCTCGGGTCGGACCGGTGATCGGCTCGGTGGTCGGCTCAGGCATCGGTGAGAGCTCCTTCGGTCGTCATCGACGTCGGGTGGACGGACTGAACGATACGACGCCGGGAAAGCGCTGTCCATGGCCCCGAGGTCACCGCTCGGGCGTCAGCACCACCTGGCCGGCCCAGGCGAAACCGCCGCCGAAGCCGAACAGCAGCGCGGGCGCCCCCGCCGGGATCTTCCCGGCGTGCCACCACTTGGACAGCCCGAGGGGGATCGACGCCGCGGAGGTGTTGCCCGACTCCGTGATGTCGGTGACGACCACCTTGCCCTCCAGCCCGAGCGCCTTGGCCAGCGGCTCGATGATCCGGAGGTTCGCCTGGTGCGCCACGAGCACCTCGATGTCGTCGAGGCTCAGCCCGGAGCGGGCCACGACGTCCCGCGCCCGGTCCGCGGCCCGCGTGATGGCCCACTTGAACACCGCGCGGCCGTCCTGTTGGAACTTCACCTCCGGCGCCTCGATCCGCACGGCGGGCGTGAGCTCCGGCTCCGTGCCCCAGACGACCGGCCCGACCGCGGGGGCGTCGGTGGCCTGCAGCACCGCCGCCCCCGCGCCGTCGGCCGTCAGGATGCACGTCGAGCGGTCCGTCCAGTCCGTGTACGCGGTGAGCTTCTCCGCGCCGATGACCAGCGCCGTGCGCGCCGACCCCGCGCGGATCGCCTGGTCGGCGACTCCTACCCCGTGCGCGAACCCCGAGCAGGCCACGTTGAGGTCCATCGCCGCCGGTCCCACGATGTTGCGCAGGTCCGGCGCCTCCTCGCCCTCGGGGGTCGAGGCGCCCGGCTGGACCCCCGTATGCAGGGCGTACGCGACCCGGCCGGCGGTGTTCGGCGAGCGGTCGTCGGCGGTGGCGGTCGCGACGATCACCAGGTCGACGGCGTCCGCGGACAGACCTGCGTCAGCGAGCGCGTGCACGGCGGCGGCCGTCGCCATGTCGGCGACGGTGACGTCGTCGGCCGCGGCGTGCCGCGTGATGATGCCGGTGCGGGACCGGATCCACTCGTCGTTGGTCTCGACGCGCTGGGCGATGTCCTCGTTCGTGAGCGTCTTCGGCGGCTGATGGTGACCCAGGCCGATGATGCGGGACCCGGCAGCGCCGGCGGGGAGGGTCAGTGTGGGCGGCTTGGCCATGAGGTCAACGTAGCGCGCTCAGGTCGAACGGTTCGACGAGCAGCCCGGGAACCCGCTCCCGCGCCGCCCGGACGATGCGCTCCTCGGCGCCCGGCCCCAGGTCCGGCACCTCACCCACCTCGCGGAACGCGCTACGGAGCTGCGCGTCGTACCGCTCCCCCATCGCCGCGTTGCGGCCCTTGTACGTCCACCCGATCAGGTTGCCCAGGTCGAACCGCGGCGCGCACGCGCGGCACGACATGATGCCCGGCGGCCGCCGGAACCGGGTGGTCCGGTGGCCGGCCGGGCACGCCCCGACCCACGGCCCGTCGATCGACGGCGCGGCCGGGTCCACGCACCGCCGTCCCGAGCACCCGATCCGCACCGCCACCTCGCGCCACGCCGGCCCGTGCTTCGCCCTGGACCCCGCGAGCGCGTGCGCCACCTCGTGCAGGATCGTGTCCCGCACCTCCCGCTCGTCATGGATACGGGTGAGCGGCGCGGACAGGCTGATGCGGCTCTTGGTGTAGTTGCACATCCCGGCGCGCCGGACGGCGTCGTCGAACTCGAACGTCCAGGCCTTCAGGCCGTGCTGGTCCATCAGCTCGCGCGCCAGGCGCGAGGCGGCGACAAGGTTCATGGGTTCCCCTGCGTTGCTAGTGAGTGGGTCGAGGCGTCCGGCCGTGCCGGACGCGGTCGAACCTACGGGCCCTCACTGACACCCCCGCGGAGTTATCCACAGCCCCATGCCGCAATGCCGACCAGTCAGGCATCGCTCCCCAGGGTGCCCGACGGCGATTCCGCCGGCGGGATCGGGAAGTTCGTCCGGAACACGTTCGACGGATCGTAGACCGCCTTCACCGTCCGCAGCCGCGTGAACGTCGGTTCCGGGAAGGCCTCCAGGAGCCGTTCGGGCCGGCTGTCGGTGTCGAACGAGAGGTACGAGCCGTCCATCACCGGCCCGATCTCGGCGTCCCACGCCTGGTCGAGCCGCTCCTGGCCACTCCCGATCGCCGACAGGGAGAAGTTCTGGTGCCGGTGCGCGTATGCCGTGGCGTCGGGCGCGACGTCGTTCCCGGCGCCGCCCGTGGCCCGGATCGCCGTGAAGTACGACTCGCCCGAGCCCAGCAGCCGCTCGATCGCCCGGCTCGTTCCCTGGTCCAGGTGGTCCAGCAGGCCCGACCGCGCCGACGGGTCGCCGCCGCCGGAGTGGTGGGCGTCCTCCTGGCGCACGATCCCCGAGTAGGGCGTGAGCTGGGCCTGGTGCCCGAGCAGCGGCCCGGCGTCGGCCAGCAGCTCGAGCTGAGCTATCGCCTCGTCCGGGTCGGCGTCGGCGCCCTCGGCCGCGAACACGGTCATGAGCTGCGCCATCGGCGTCTGGCCGCGGCGTCCGCCGGACAGGTACATGAACGAGGTCAGCCCGCGCGGCGCCGCCTCGACGGTGGCGCCCCACTTCTCCAGCAGGCCCACGGTGTCGGTCGCGTCGAGAGTCATCTGCGAGAAGACGACGTCGCCGACGGCGCCGACCTCGATCTCCAGCCAGGTGACCACGCCCATGTTCCCGCCCGCGCCGCGCAGCGCCCAGAACAGGTCGGGGTGCTCGTCGCGGGAGGCGTGCAGCACCCGCCCGTCGGCAGTGACGACCTCGGCGGCGACCACGTGGTCGATCGTGAGGCCCTGGAGCCGCCCGAGGTAGCCGATGCCGCCGGTGGTCCCGAGCCCCCCGACGCCCACGCCGCCGTAGTCGCCCGAGGTGATGGCCCAGCCGCGCGGCGCGAGCGTCGCGGCCACCTCGCCCCAGGTGGCCCCGGCGCCGATCCGAACGCGGCGCGTCGCCTCGTCGACCACCTCGACCGACCGCATGCCGCTCATGCTGAGCACCACGCCGCCGTCGTTGGTGGACCGGCCGGAGATGCCGTGCCCGGCCGAGCGGACGGCGAACTCCACGTCCTGCTTCTGCACCCAGGCCAGGCCGGACGCGACCTCCTCGGCCCCCTGCGGCCGCAGGACCAGGCCCGGCGCGCCCGAGCGCAGGTAGTTGTGCCGCACCGCCGGGTACTCGCGGTCGCCCGGCTCGACGGCGCGCGAAGCGAGCTCCGCCGGGAGCGAGTCGTAGTCGATCCCCGGGCGCCGCGCGGCCAGCGCGGCCGTGCCCCGGCGGGCGGACGCCGGGGCGGTCCCGGCGGAACGCCGCTCCGCCGCCACGGCCTCGCGCACGGCCGGTGCGACGTCCTGCGCGAACGCCCGGATCTGGTCCGGGTCGTCACCCATGACGACGAACCCGCTGACGCCGTCCTCGACGGCAAGCTGCGTGAGCTCCTCGACCCACTGGTCGGCGGGGCCCTGCAGCGGGCCCGTCGAGCGGTCGGTGATCGCGCCACCCACGTTGAGCAGACGGCGGATCTCGCTCGGCGAACGGCCGGCCTCGACGGCGGCGCCGTCGATCGCCGCGTTGCCGCGCGCCAGGTCGCCGTCCTTCATGTAGGGCAGCGAGGGCAGCCAGCCGTCGGCCTTCGCGCCGATGAGCCGGAGCATGCGCTTCTTGTACGCGCCGAGCCAGATCGGGATGTCGTGCGCGGGCGCCGGGCCGCGCTTGGCGCCGTCGACCTGGTGGAACGTGCCGGGCACGCGCAGGGGCGTGCGGTCGGTCGCGTCCCAGATGCCCCGCATGATCTCGATGGCCTCCTCGAGGGCGCCGACGCTCTCGGCCGGCGTGCGGCGCGTGACGCCCATCGCCGCCATCGCGTCCCAGAAGCCGCCGGCACCGGCGCCCATCTCGAACCGGCCGCCGCTGAGCAGGTCGAGGCTCGCGGCCGCGCGGGCCATGAGCGCCGGCTGGCGCATGCCCAGGTTGAGCACGTTGGCGGAGATGTGGATGCGCTCGGTCTGCGCCGCCACCCACGACATCAGCGTCCACGTATCGAGGAACGACGGCTGGTACGGGTGGTCCTGGAACGTGACCAGGTCCAGGCCGAGCCGCTCGGAGAGCTGGGCGAGCTGCACCGGCGTCTGCGGGTCCGCGTTGGTCGGAGTGATGAACGTGCCGAAGAGCAGCTCGTGGCCATAGTCGGTCATGTGTGGGTCCCTCGCGTCGCTCGCTCTGCCGCACCTCACGGCAGATCGTCTGTCTGGCAGACGATATTACTCACAACTCTTCTTGCCTGCCGCACATTCCGCGTAGGATGAGGCCATGAGCACCACGCCCACCGAGACCCGCGCCGGCCGGCACTCGCTGTTCGGCTGGTCCCTCGCCGCGCTGTTGCGCGAGTGGAGCGCCCGGGTCGACGCCGCAGCCGACGACCTGCCGCAGGGCACGCGCGGGTACCAGCTCCTCACGGCGGTGGTGCACGGCGACCTGCCGAGCCAGGCGGCGCTCGCCTCCTCGCTCGGCATCGACCGCACGGTGATGACCTACCTGCTGGACGCGTTCGAGGATTGCGGGCTCGTCGAGCGACAGCTCGACCCGGCCGACCGGCGCGCGCGGCGCATCGTCGCCACGGACAAGGGCCTGGAGGTGCTGGCCGGGATGGACGCGCGCGTCGCGGCGGCGGAGGAGGAGCTGCTCGCGGGGCTCGAACCGGGGCAGCGCGCGATGCTCCGCGAGCTCCTGGAGCGCGCCGCGACGGGCACCGGCCCGGACGAGGACCCGTGCGGCACCGTCGTCCGGGCGACCCGCCCGTCCTGACCTGTCAGACGTCCGGTGACGTGTCAGAAGCCCAGGTCACCCGGGTGATCTGAGCGTCTGACGCCACCGGGTGTCTGACAGGTCGGCGGCCGGTCAGGAGTCCAGGCCGGCTTCCCGGTAGAAACCCTCGATGTGCTCGCGGATGAGTCGCTCGGCCTCGGCACCGTCGTGCCGCGCCACGGCGTCGACGATCTCGCGGTGCTCCGCGCAGAGACGGGCCGCGGTCGCGGGCCAGTCCTCGACGGCCGCCGCACCCGCCGCTACGTACGAGGCGACGGCGGCCCGCATGCCGCTCAGGATCGCCTCCACGAGCTGGTTCCCGCCCAGACGGGCGAGCTCGATGTGGAAGTCCTGGTCGTGCTCCAGGAAGATCGCGATGTCGAGGCCAGGGTCGGCCATCGCCTCGACGTGCGCGCGCGCCTGGTCGAGCGCGGTGTCGTTGGGCACTCGCGCGGCGGCGTCGCGCACCGCGCCCGCCTCGAGCAGGACGCGCGTGCGCACGACGTCGGACACGGGCAGGGTGCCGGACGCCACGTGCAGTCGCACCGCCGCACCCAGGCCGGCCGCAGGCCGGTCGATCACGGTGGCGCCCGCGCTGGGGCCCGAGCCGACGGCGGTGCGCACGATGCCCATCGCCTCCAGGATGCGGATGGCCTCGCGCACCGACGGGCGGGACACCCCCAGCTCCTCCGCGAGCGCCCGCTCCGCCGGGAGCCGCTCGCCGATGGGCCACTTGCCCGCGTTCAGGCCCGACTCGATCTGGGCCAGGACGCGCTCGTGGGTTCTCACCGGGACAGTGTACTTCTGTGGTCTGTCCACAGTGGGCTATGGTGAGGACAGACCTCGAAGGAGAGTGCCCATGCGCATAGCCCTGGCCGCCACCTGTATCGCCGACGCCATGTTTCCGCAGGCCCCGAAGGCCGTCGTCACGCTCCTGGAGCGTCTGGGTCACGAGGTGGTCTTCCCGGCCGCGCAGGCGTGCTGCGGCCAGATGCACGTCAACACCGGCTACCTCGCCGACGCCGTGCCGGTCGTCCGGAACCACGTGCGCACCTTCGCCCCCGTGGCGGACGGCGAGTGGGACGCCGTCGTCGTGCCATCCGGGTCGTGCACGGGGTCGATCCGGCATCAGCAGGCCATGGTCCTGGAGCGCGCGGGGCTGGCCGCCGAGGCGCGCACCGCGACCGCCGTCGCCGAACGCACCTACGAGCTGTCCGAGCTGCTGGTCGACGTGCTGGGGGTGACCGACGTCGGCGCGTGGTTCCCGCACCGCGTCACCTACCACCCCACGTGCCACTCGCTGCGGATGCTGGGCGTCGGCGACAAGCCCGAGCGGCTCCTGCGGGCCGTCGATGGGCTGGAGCTCGTCCCGCTCGCGGAGGCCGAGGGCTGCTGCGGGTTCGGCGGGACGTTCTCCCTGAAGAACGCGGACACGTCCGCGGCGATGCTGCAGGACAAGGTGGCCACCGTGGTCGACACGGGGGCCGAGGTGCTCACCGCGGGCGACTGGTCGTGCCTGATGCATATCGGCGGCGGCCTCTCCCGGGGTGGCACGGGCGTGCGGCCGATGCACCTGGCGGAGATCCTCGCCTCGACGCGTCAGGCGCCGGTCGTCCCGGGCCCGCCGGGTGCCGATCGGGCCGGGGCGGGCCGATCCGGGGCCAACCGTCCGGGGGCCAACCGTTCCGGCGCCGACCAGGAGGCGGCCCGATGAGCACGTTCCTCGGCATGCCCGCCGCCCGCGACGGCCGCGGGCCGAGCCCGCAGGCCGCCCCCGGGACGCTGTCGGGGGTGGGCCGCCCGGAGGACCCGCTGCACTGGGGCGCGTCGTTCCCCCACGCCGCGAAGACCGCGCTCGGCAACGCGCAGCTCCGCCGCAACCTGGGCAACGCGACGTCGACCATCCGGGCCAAGCGGGCGCGCGTCGTCGGCGAGGTGCCCGACTGGGAGGCGCTGCGCGACGCCGGGTCCGCGGTGAAGACCGACGTCATGGCGCGGCTGCCTGAGCTGCTCGAGACCTTGGAACGCAACGTGACCGCGCGCGGCGGCGTCGTGCACTGGGCGCGGGACGCCGCAGAGGCCAACCGGATCGTCGCTGACCTGGTGCGGGCCAAGGAGGCCGACGAGGTCGTCAAGGTCAAGTCCATGGCCACCCAGGAGATCGGGCTGAACGAGGCGCTCGCCGAGGAAGGCATCGCGGCGGTCGAGACGGACCTGGCGGAGCTGATCGTGCAGCTCGCGGACGACATGCCGTCGCACATCCTGGTGCCCGCGATCCACCGGAACCGCACCGAGATCCGCGACATCTTCCTGGAGCGGATGGCCGACGCCCCGCCCGACCTGACGGACGTGCCGCGCGAGCTCGCGATGGCGGCGCGGGCGCACCTGCGGCGCAAGTTCCTCTCGGCGAAGGTCGCGATCAGTGGCGCCAACTTCGCCGTCGCGGACACCGGGACGCTCGCCGTGGTGGAGTCCGAGGGCAACGGCCGCATGTGCCTCACGCTGCCCGAGACCCTGATCACCGTGATGGGCATCGAGAAGCTGATCCCGACGTTCGACGACCTCGAGGTGTTCCTGCAGCTCCTGCCGCGGTCCTCGACGGGCGAGCGGATGAACCCGTACACCTCGATGTGGACGGGCGTGACACCCGGCGACGGGCCGCAGGAGTTCCACCTGGTGCTGCTCGACAACGGCCGCACCAAGGTGCTGGCGGACGAGGCCGGGCGCTCGGCCCTGCACTGCATCCGCTGTTCAGCGTGCCTCAACGTCTGCCCCGTGTACGAGCGGGTGGGCGGGCACGCCTACGGCTCGGTCTACCCCGGCCCGATCGGGGCGATCCTCACCCCGCAGCTCACCGGCGAGAAGTCGGACCTGCCGTACGCCTCCACGCTGTGCGGCGCGTGCTACGAGGTCTGCCCGGTCAAGATCGACATCCCGTCGATCCTCGTGGAGCTGCGGGCGCGCGAGGTCGAGCTCGGGGGCGCCTCGCCCGACACCGCGGACCGGGTCTGGAAGGCGGCCATGAAGGCCGCGTCCTTCGCGATGGCCGACGGCGGACGGTTCCGCCGGGCCGCCCGCGTCCCGCGGCTGCTGCGCGCGATCTCGCGCCACGGCGTGATCCGGCGGCTGCCGTTCCCCGGCTCGCTCTGGACGCGGTCGAGGGACCTCCCGGAGCCGCCGAAGCAGACCTTCCACGACTGGTGGGCCGGACGAGAGGACGGGCGATGAGCGACGCCAGGACGGAGATCCTGACCCGCATCCGGGAGGCGCTGGGGTCGGACGGCGGCTCCGCCGATCCGGCGGGCGGCGCTGAAGCGACGGCGACCGGCCCTGTGCCACGCGAGTACCGGTCCGCCGGCGAGCACGCGCCCGGGTCCGGCGTCGTGCTGGACCTCCTGGTCGACCGGCTCGAGGACTACAAGGCGCACGTCCACCGGACAACCTCCGCGGACCTGCCGGGTGTGCTGGCGCGGCTGCTCAGCGAGCAGCGCAGCGGGCAGTCGGCAGAACGTCAGGAGGTCGGCAGCTCGGACCACCGATCACCTGACATTCTGCCGACCGCCCGGAAAGCCGCGCGCGGGTCCGTTGTGGTGCCCGACGGGCTGGAACCCGCCTGGGTTTCCGGGCTGGGCGGGGTCGACGTGCACGTCGACTCGCGGGATGCTCCCCTGTCGGCGGTCGCGCTGGACCAGATCGACGCCGTCGTGACGGCCGCCCGGGTCGCCGTCGCCGAGACCGGCACCATCGTGCTGGACGGCGAACCCGACCAGGGCCGGCGCGCCATCTCGCTGGTGCCCGACGTGCACGTGTGCGTCGTCCGGACCGACCAGGTGGTGCAGACCGTCCCCGAGGCGGTGCGCCTGCTCGGCACCGACCCCGGCAGGCCCCTGACCTGGATCAGCGGCCCGAGCGCCACGAGCGACATCGAGCTGGACCGGGTAGAGGGCGTCCACGGCCCCCGGACGCTGCACGTGGTGCTGGTGTCCTGACACATCGGGTCTCGACGGGCTCGACCACCGTCGAGTCAGGGGTGCAGGCGTGCGCCCTTGACCACCTTGTCCACCACGCGCCGCTCGCCGGCGACCACGACCCCGACCAGGTCCAGCTTCTCGGTCGCGACGCTCGCTACGGCGGCCCGGTTGTCGACGTCGTTCCCCGTGGCGAACAGGTCCGCCGTGTAGACGCCGATGCGCAGCCCCCGGGTGTCGGCGCGCTCGCGGATCGTGGCGAGCCGGTCGCCGTCGGCCACCATGACCATGACCGGGGTGCCGAGCATGGCGAGGTACTCGCGCCCGTCGGCGTCGCGGTAGGTCTCCCCGACCAGCTCGGGGTAGGCGGCGGTCACGGCGCTGGCCAGGAACGCTGTCACGTTGTTCTCCTGCCAGCCGAGCAGGTGGTCCCGCAGGACGATCACGATCTTGGCTTGTTCGAAGGTCATGACACCCAGGGTGCGGGCGGGCGGCGGCGCGGATCTTGTACGTTCTTGACATGGGCCCGCCTGATTCCGACGTCGTACGCGCCTGGCGCCCCGGCGTGCCCGGCGTCGCCGAGGTGCTGCACGCCGCGTGGCACGAGCACGCCTACCCGGCCCACACGCACGACACCTGGGCCGTGCTGGTCGTCGATCGCGGCCTGATCGGCTACGGCCTGGACGGCCAGGAGCACGCGGCGCGGCACACCGGGGTGACCGTGCTGCCGCCCGGCGTCGTGCACGACGGCCGGTCCGTGACCGCCGGCGGCTTCCGCAAGCGCGTCGTCTACCTGGAGCCCACGGTGCTCGATGACGGCCTGGTCGGCCGCGCCGTCGACGCCCCGCTGGTCCTGGACGACGCGCTCCGCGCCCGCTTCGTGGGCCTCGACCAGGCCCTCACTGTGCGCGAGGACCTGGCGGCCGAGGGCCTGCTCGCCCTGGTCACGGAGGGCCTGGCCTGGCATCTCTCCGGCCGCCCGACGCCGCCGCGCGAGCCGCCCGCCGCCTCGACCGCCCGGCGGGCCCGCGACCTGCTCGACGCCGATCCGGCCCGCCCTGTCCGGCTGGCCGAGGTCGCCGCCGAGCTCGGCGTCACCGTGCCGCACCTGGTGCGCGCGTTCACCCGCGAGCTCGGCCTCCCGCCGCACCGGTACCTCGTGGGCCGGCGCCTCGACATGGCGCGCCGCCGGCTCCTGGCCGGCGAGCCCGCGGCCGACGTCGCCGTCGCCACCGGGTTCCACGACCAGGCGCACCTGACCCGCCACTTCCGCCGCCTCCTGCGCACGACCCCAGCCCGCTACCAGCGCGGCGGCCTCGCGGTCTGATCCCCTCTGCTGGTCGAACCTGTCGAGACCCCGTGACCCGACGGACCAGGTCTCGACAGGCTCGGGTCTCGACAGGCTCGACCAGCGGATGCGCCGTGCGCACACGCCGCGCGGTACGGGAGAATGGACACTCGTGACCGATCGAGCGCCCGAGCCCACCCTCTTCGACCTCCCGCCGGGTGCCCGGCGTCCGCGGGCGCGGGTGGTGCTGCTGACCGGGCCCTCGGGGTCGGGCAAGACGTCGCTCACGCAGCGCCTCGGCCTGCCGGTGGTGCAGCTCGACGACTTCTACCTCGACATCGACCACCCGGGCCTGCCTCAGCGGTACGGCAGCGTCGACTGGGACAGCCCGAAGACCTGGGACGCCAAGGGCGCGCTCGCCGCCCTGGAGGAGCTGGCCACGGAGGGCCGGGCCAACGTCCCGGTGTACGACATCCCGACGTCGCGGCGCACGGGTATGCGGCGGCTCGACATCGGCGACTCGCCGCTGATCCTGGCCGAGGGCATCTTCGCGGCACACCTCGTCGACGACTGCCGCGCCGAGGGCTTGCTCGCGGACGCGATCTGCCTCGTCCGGCCCCGCCTGGTCACCTTCTGGTTCCGGTTCCTCCGGGACGTCGCGGAGGCGCGGAAGCCGATCGGCACGCTGTTGCGCCGCGGGACGTCGCTGCTGCGGGCCGAGCCCGCGATGATCGAGGGGTGGGCGGCGCTGGGCTGCCGCGAGACATCACCCGCTCAAGCCGAGAAGGACATCCGAAACCTCCTTGTGCAAAAGTCCTTGGATACGTAATCCTCGTGTAACCGCTTTGCCATGTAATGCACATCCACAGGGCTCACCCTGGGCGCAGGAGGTGGTGTCTGTGATCCAGCGCAATGGCTTGCGTGTGCTCTCGCTGTACGAGGGCTTTTTCAGCGGCGGGGCTCGTGTCCTGCACTCGACGGTGGTCGCCGGTCTGCATCAGGGCGGTCGCCAGCAGCATTCTGTGCTGAGCCTGCACCACGAGGTCCGGCGTGAGGCCACCCTCCAGCGGATGGAGGACGACCCCCGCTACCGCGCGCTGCGCGCCGCGGGCGTCCGGATCGGGTCCCTGGGGCGGAGCACCGACGGGGGCCACGACCCCCGCGTGTTCAGCGAGGTCGAGCTCCGGGCGGCGGCCCGCCAGGCCGAGAGCTCGCACGTCGTGCTGTCCCTCAAGGAACAGCCGCTCCGGCTCGTGAACCAGGACGCGTTCCCGCAACGACCCGTCATCGCCTGCCTGCACCGGTCCGACCCGGAGCACCAGGGCGACGCCCTCGGCGACCTGCTGACCGCGGCGGACCGGGGCCGGCTCGCCGCCGTCGTCTGCTGCGCCGAGTCCACGCGCGACGCGTACCGCGAGGCCGGCGTGCCGGCCGAGCTGCTGCGCGTGGTGCCGAACGGCATCAACCTCGCGCGGTTCCGCCCGGTCCAGGGCGCACGCCGGCTCGCCCTGCGCGGCGCCGCGGGGATTCCGAGCGATGCGACGGTGGTGGTCTACGCCGCGCGGTACGACGAGATGAAGAACCCGGAGCTCTTCCTCCGGTCGGCCCGCACGTTCCTCGAGCTCGAGCCCAAGGGGCACGTGCAGATGTGCGGCGCCGGCATGACGGCGGCCAACCCGGATCTCCAGAACGATCTCGCCCGCATCTTCGGCGACCGGCCGGACCTGCTGGGACACCTGGACCTGCTGGGCGTGCGGCACGACATGGAGCTCGTCTACGCGACGGCCGACGTCGTCGCGCTCACCTCGACGTTCGGCGAGGCCGCGCCGCTGTGCCTGATCGAGGGCTCGATGTGCGGGGCCGTGCCGGTCACCACCCCGGTGGGCGACGCGCCGTCGATCGTGGAGCGCATCGGGTTCGTGACGTCGTACGACCCCGCCGAGATCGCCACCACCTGGATCGAGGCCGCGGCTCGACGCGAGGAGCTGGAGTCCGCGCGGACCGCCGTCCGGCCCCGGTTCAGCCACGTCCGGATGATCGCCGGGTACTCGAGCATCATCGAGCGCACGCACCGCGAAGCAGGCTTAAGGCCGCTCCGCGTCTGACCACCAGCAGCACTAAGCCCCTCCGCGTCCGACCGAGCCCGCCCGAGCGCAAGCGGCGGCCTGAGGAAAGAAATGACCCCCGCGCGGATGTATCTTTTCCCGAAGTGGAGGGCCCCCTGGGGCCCGTGAACGCATCCGCGCGGGGGTCATTTCTTTCCTCAGGCCGCCGCTTGCGCGACCACAGGGACGCCGGACACGGCAGGATGACCTCATGTCCGACGCCCCCGTCACCCTGAGCCAGGTCGCCCGCGAGGCCGGCGTCTCACTCGCGACGGCGTCGCGCGCGATCAACGGGAGCGCCACCCGCAGCGTCCGCGAGGACCTGCGCGAGCGTGTCCTGGAGACCGCGCGGCGCCTCGACTACTCGCCCGACCCCAGCGCCCAGGCCATGGCCCGCGGCCGCACGACGGCGCTCGGGCTCGTGGTGCACGACATCGCCGACCCGTACTTCTCGACCATCGCCGCCGGCGTCGCGCGCGCCGCCGAGCGCGAGGGTCTGATCGTCACGCTCGCCTCGACGGAGCACAGCCCCGAGCGCGAGCTGGCCTTCGTCGAGCTCGCGCGGCGGCAGCGGTCGCGCGCGATCATCCTGGCGGGCAGCAGGACGACGCCGCCGGACGGCGGGGCCGGGTCGGCCCCCGCGGAGACTGTCGCCCTGGCGGAGGGCCGGCCCCAGGCGCTGGAGTCGTCCCTCACCGCCTTCCGGGCCGCCGGGGGCGGCGTAGCCGTGATCGGGCAGGCCGTCGGCGACCTGCCCGCCGTGGAGATCGACAACGTCGGCGGCGCGGACGCCCTCGCGCGAGCGCTGCACGGGATCGGGTACCGCCGGTTCGGGGTGCTCGCCGGGCCTCCTCGCCTACGCACCGCCGCCGACCGGACCAGCGGGTTCCTGGACACGCTCGCCGAGCTGGGCTGCCCGGCACCCGACCGGGACGTCGTGCACGGCGCCTTCACGCGAGACGGGGGCTACGAGGCGATGACAGAGCTGGTCGCGCGGTCGCACGGCGGCACGGCGGGTGCGCGGGCCGACGCCCCGGAGGTGGTGTTCGCCGTCAACGACGTCATGGCGGTGGGTGCGATGGCCGCCGTCCGCGACGCCGGCCGGAGCGTGCCCGACGACGTGGCCGTCGCCGGCTTCGACGACATCCACACCTTGCGCGACGTGACCCCAGCCCTCACGACGGTGCGCGTGCCGCTGGAGGAGGTCGGCGAGATCGCCACTCGCCTGGCGCTGGGCGTCGAGCTGGAGAACGTGCTCGTGCACACCGAGGTCGTGCTCCGGGAGTCGACCCGGACGCGCACCGCGTAGAGCACACTGGGAAGAACGGTTCGCACTCGAGCCACGAGGAGGTGGCCGGCATGGGTGGACGCAGGCTGACTCGCACGGGGAACCGGATCGGTACATGGATGTACCGCACGCTGAACGGCAGGCTGGCCAGCGGCAGCAAGAACGTGCACGTCCTGATGATCACGACCCCGGGCCGCCTGACCGGTATCCCGCGCTCGACCTGCGTGCGCTACCTCGATGTGGACGACGGCTATCTCGTATGGGGCACCGGCTCCGGTTCGCCGCGCGACCCGGACTGGTTCCGCAACCTCCGCCACGCGCCGGTGGCGGACGTCCAGGTGGGCTCCAGGCGCCTGCGCGCCCGCCCGCACGAGCTGACCGGCTCCCAGCGCGACAAGACCTGGACCGAGGTCATCATCGCCGAGGCCCCCGAGGTCGCCAGGATCGCCCGCAAAGCCAACCGGCCCATCCCGGTGGCCATCCTCGAACCGGTCGACGGCGGAGATTAGTCGGCCGTACACGGCGCCGCGATCTCAGCACCGGCCCGGCCATGTACGCAGCACGCGTGGGTGCGCTATTCTCCGTGGGAAAGCGCATTCCCAGCACCGACGATGGAGTCTCGCCCGTGACCACACTTCGCATCGCCATGAACGGCGTCACCGGCCGCATGGGCTACCGCCAGCACCTCGCGCGCTCGATCCTGCCGATCCGCGACCAGGGCGGCGTCACGCTCCCCGACGGTTCCCGGGTCCAGGTCGAGCCGGTGCTGGTGGGCCGCAACGCGGACAAGCTCAAGGAGCTCGCGACGCTGCACGACGTCGAGCACTGGACCACCGATCTCGACTCCGCCATCGCGGACGCCGACATCGTGTTCGACGCCGCGATGACCAACCTGCGCCCCGCGACGCTGTCCAAGGCCATGCGCCAGGGCAAGCACGTCTACACCGAGAAGCCGACGGCGGAGACGCTCACCGAGGCGATCGAGCTCGCGCGGCTCCAGGCGGAGACGGGCGTGACCGTCGGCGTCGTGCACGACAAGCTGTACCTGCCCGGCCTGGTGAAGCTGCGCCGCCTCGTGGACGAGGGCTTCTTCGGCCGCATCCTGTCGCTGCGCGGCGAGTTCGGCTACTGGGTGTTCGAGGGCGACTCGCAGCCCGCCCAGCGCCCCTCCTGGAACTACCGCGCCGAGGACGGCGGCGGCATCACCACCGACATGTTCTGCCACTGGAACTACGTGCTGGAGGGCATCCTCGGGCAGGTCAGGACCGTGACGGCCAAGACGGTCACGCACATCCCGGCCCGCTGGGACGAGTCCGGCAAGGAGTACGTCGCCACGGCCGACGATGCCGCGTACGGCATCTTCGACGTCACAACGCCCGGCGGGGACGACGTCGTCGCGCAGATCAACTCCTCCTGGGCGGTGCGCGTGTTCCGCGACGAGCTCGTCGAGTTCCAGGTGGACGGCACCCATGGCTCCGCCGTCGCGGGCCTGCGCGAGTGCCGCGCCCAGCACCGGTCGCACACCCCGAAGCCCGTGTGGAACCCGGACCTGCCCGTGACCGAGCCGTTCCGCGACCAGTGGCTCGACGTCCCGGCGAACGCCGACCTCGACAACGGCTTCAAGCTGCAGTGGGAGGAGTTCCTGCGCGACGTCGTCGCCGGGCGCCCGCACCGCTACGACCTGCTCTCGGCGGCGCGGGGCGTGCAGCTCGCGGAGCTGGGGCTGCGGTCGTCCGCGGAGGGGCGCCGCGTCGACATCCCGGAGATCACGCTGTGAGCGCCCCGGAGGTCGAGCCTGTCGAGACCAGGGTTTCGACAAGCTCAACCAGCGAGTCCGCGGTCGCCCTTCCCGTGTTCGACGGCGACGGCCGGTTCACCGGGTCGGAGACCGTCGAGCTCGGTGCGCCGGGGCCCTGGACGACGCCGTCGGGCCCGCTGACCTCGCGCGTCGCGTTCGCGGCGGCCCACGTGGTGCCGCAGGTCGGGGCGGAGAACGTGCCGGGTGCGCCGGCCGTCGTCGACTGGGACTCGACACTCGCCTACCGGCACCGCATCTGGGAGCACGGGCTCGGCGTCGCCGACGCGATGGACACAGCGCAGCGCGGCATGGGGCTCGACTGGGCCGCGACGCAGGAGCTGGTGCGGCGGTCGGCGGCCGAGGCGGCCTCCGTGGGCGCGCGCGTCGCCTGCGGTGCGGGCACCGACCAGCTCGCGCCCGACGTCGTCGCTGGGCTGGAGCCGGGCGATGCCGGCCTGGCCACGGTGACCGACGCCTACCGCGAGCAGGTCCACCTGGTGCAGGACGCCGGGGCGCAGGTCATCGTCATGGCCTCCCGTGCCCTGGCGAAGGTCGCCCGGGGCCCCGAGGACTACGCCCGCGTCTACGACGCGGTGCTGGCCGAGGCCGACCGGCCGGTGATCCTGCACTGGCTGGGCACCATGTTCGACCCGGCGCTGGCCGGCTACTGGGGCTCGGACTCCGTGGACTCCGCGACTGCGACGTTCCTCGACCTGGTCCGCGCGCACCAGTCCCGGATCGACGGCGTGAAGGTGTCGCTGCTCGACGCCGCCCACGAGGTGAGCCTGCGCCGGTCGTTGGCGGCGCTGCCGACCTCGTTGGTCGAGCCTGTCGAGACCGGGGCTTCGACAAGCTCAACCGGCGATGCCCGCGTCCGGCTCTACACCGGCGACGACTTCAACTACCCCGAGCTCATCGCGGGCGACGAGCAGGGCCACTCGGACGCGCTGCTCGGCATCTTCGCCGCGATCTACCCGGCCGCCTCGACGGCGCTGCAGGCGTTCGACGCCGGCGACGCCGAGCGCGGGCACAAGATCCTCGCCTCGACCGAGGCGCTGGGCCGGCACATCTTCGCCGCGCCCACGTACTACTACAAGACCGGGATCGCGTTCCTGTCCTGGCTGGGCGGGTTCCAGCCCGGGTTCTCGCTCGTGGGCGGCCTGCACTCCGGGCGGTCGCTGCGCCACCTGGTCGAGCTGGCCCGCCTCGCCGACGGCTGCGGGATGCTGCTCGACCCGCCCCTGGCCGCTGCCCGCCTGCGCGCCTTCCTGACGACGAACGGGGTGCCCGCATGAACGTGTCAGAACCTCAGGGCACCCCGGTGACCCCTACGTCTGACAGGTCGGGTCGGGCGTCGCTGAACACCGCCACCGTCAAGCACGCCTCGCTCGCCGAGGCGTGCGAGGCCGCGGCCGCCGCCGGTTTCGGCGCCGTAGGACCGTGGCGCAACGTGGTGCAGGACGTCGGTGCGGCGCAGGCGGCCCGCATCATCGCCGACGCCGGGCTGCGCGCCTCGTCCCTGTGCCGCGGCGGGTTTCTCACCGCGGCGGACGACGCCGGGATCCGCGCCGCGCTCGACGACAACAAGCTGGCGATCGAGGAGGCCGCGACGATCGGGACGACGGAGCTGGTCTTCGTCGTCGGCGGGCTGGTGGGGTCGACGCCGGGCGGCGCTCCGACGTCGGACGTCGACCGGGACCTCGTCGCGACGCGCGGCCGGGTCGCCGACCGGATCGCCGACCTCGTGCCGTTCGGCGCCGAGCACGGCGTGCGGATCGTGCTCGAGCCGCTGCACCCGATCTTCGCGGCCGACCGGGCAGTGATCTCCACGCTCGCGCAGGCGCTGGACCTGGCGGCGCCGTTCGCGGCGTCCGAGGTGGGAGTGGTCGTGGACACCTACCACGTGTGGTGGGACCCCTCGCTGCGCAGGTCCATCGCGCGGGCCGGGCGCGAGGACCGCATCGCGTCGTACCAGGTGTGCGACTGGGTGCTGCCGCTCGCGGCGGAGCCGCTGAACTCGCGCGGGCACGTGGGCGACGGGTACATCGACTTCGCGACGGTCACGGGCTGGGTGCGCGACGCCGGCTACGTCGGCGACGTCGAGACCGAGATCTTCAACGAGGAGATCTGGGCCCGCCCGACGTCGGAGACGGCGGCGACGGTGCTGGCCCGCTACGAGCAGCACGTGGCGCCCCACCTCTGACGCCGTTGAGTGCTGGGTATTTGTTGGTCGGACGCTTGTATCTCAACAAATACCCAGCACTCAACGAGACGGGCGGAGGGTGAAGCGAGAGACGCCCCAGAGCGCGTAGAGCAGGGGCGCCGCGGCGAAGCCGAGGCCCACCACCGGGCGCGCCGCCACCACCGACGCCAGCAGCCCGAGCACGAGCAGCGCCCCGGCCGTCAGGTACCAGCGCCGGGCCCCCAGCACCAGCGCGGCGAGCAGCACCTCGCGCAGGCGGGCGCTGGGCATCTCGGGCAGGGCGACCAGGGCGAGGACCGCCGTCGTGACGGCCCCCGCAGCGAGGGTTACCAGGACCGGGATGGCTACGGCTCCCGCGGTGCGGCCCCAGAAGAAGAACACGTCGACGGCGGCCACGACGACGGCGCCCGTCCCGAGCGCGCCGATCGCCAGGCCCCGGCGAAGGTGCGCGCGCCAGGCGCGCACGAAGGTGCGCACGACCGCCGTCGAGCCGTCGGTGCTGAAGGCGCCGAACACCGCGAAGGCAGCGGCCAGGGCCGGACCCAGCAGCGGCGCCGTCAGGGCGGCCAGCGGCCACGTCGCCGCGACGTCCGTCGCCGCGACCAGCACCACCAGCGGCAGGCACGCGACCGCCAGGAGCAGGTTGGTCATCAGGCCCGTGTAGACGGTGCCGAACACCATCTCGTAGGTCTCCGGCCCGATCAGCGTCCGACGCCGCGGGGCGGCACCTGCGGCGCCCATCGCGCTCACCCCTTCACACCCGTCGTCGCGATGCCCTCGACGAAGTACCGCTGGCCGACGAAGAAGATCAGCGCGATCGGCAGCACCGACAGCACGGAGCCCGCCATGATCAGCGCGTGCTCGGCGTTGTACTCACCGATGAACGACTGGAGGCCGAGCTGGATGGTCCACAGCGGGCGGTCGCGCAGGTAGATGACCGGACCGAGGTAGTCGTTCCAGGTCTGGACGAACGTGATGATCGTCAGCGACGCCAGGGCTGGCACGGATAGCGGCATGATGATCCGCCACCAGATGCCGTACTCGGAGAGCCCGTCGATACGCGCCGCCTCCGACAGGGAGTCGGGGATGGACTCGTAGTACTGCTTCATGAGGAACACGCCGAAGGCGCCGAACGCCTGCAGCAGCAGGATCGCCCACAGGGTGTTGTTGAGGCCCCAGCTCGAGATCATCTGGAACTGCGGGATCATGTAGGACTGCCACGGCACGGCGATGGTCCCGATGTAGACGAGGAACAGCACGTCCCGGCCGGGGAAGCGCATCTTGGCGAAGCCGTAGGCGGCGAAGCTGCCGGTCAGGACCTGCAGGAAGGTCACAGCGAGGGACAGGACCAGGGTGTTGCGCACCCAGGTGAGCATGTCGGCCTTGGCCCAGATGTCGATGTAGTTGCGCCACTGGACGGGGTCGGGGATCCACTGCACGGGCGCCGTGAACACCTGGTTGTTCATCTTCAGGGACGAGATGACCATCCAGGCGAACGGCAGCATGACGCCCGCCGCGGCGACGATCATCGCCACGTAGAGCAGCACTCGGCCGGACCTCCGGAGCGGGGACGGACGGACGGCCATCACGCCTCCTTCCGCTTGTTGTACAGGAACTGCACCACGGTCACCGAGATGCAGATGAGGAACAGGACGACGGCGACGGCGGAGGCGTACCCGAAGTCGAACTGCTTGAAGCCCTTTTGGTAGATGTACTGGGAGAGCACGAGCGTGGCCTGGCCCGGACCGCCGTCGGTCATGACGAGGATCAGGTCGAAGACCTTGAAGCTCTGGATGGTGACCATCACCGTCACGAAGAACGTCGTGGGGCGCAGGCACGGCAGAGTGACGTTCCAGAACCGCTGCCAGGCGTTGGCACCGTCGATCCGGGCGGCCTCGTGCAGCTCACCCGGCACGGTCTGCAGGCCGGCCAGGAACAGGAGCATGTAGTAGCCCATGTCCTTCCAGATACCCACGATGATCACCGCGGGCATCGCCCAGTCCTTGGAGACCGTCCAGCCCGGCAGGTCACCGTCGACGAACAGGCCCAGGAACTGGTTGATCGGCCCGAACTCGGGGCTGAACAGCATGTTCCACACCACGGCGACCGCGACGATCGACGTGATATAGGGGAAGAAGGCCACGGTGCGGAAGAACGCGGCGCCCCGCAGCTTCTGGTTGAGCAGCAGCGCGAGGCACAGGGACACCACGATGGTGATCGGGATGTGCAGCGCGGCGTAGTAGAAGGTGTTGCCGAGCGCCTTGTGGAAGCTCTTGTCGCCCACCAGCCGCGCGAAGTTGTCGAACCCGACCCAGTCGGCGGTCCCGAAGATGTTCCAGTCCGTCAGGGACATGTAGAACAGCGTGAGCACCGGCGTCAGGGTGAGCACCGCGAAGCCGAGGAAGTTCGGCAGGATGAACGTCCAGCCGACCAGCGCGTTGCGCAGCTTGAGCGACGTCCGCGGGGTCCTGAGCGGTTGCGGGGGCGAGGGCTGCGGGAGCCCGAGGGTCCGCTGGTCGCCGACGACCGGTGTCGTCATGGGGTCTGTCTCCTCTGGATTACGTGATGGTCCGGAGCCGAGCGGCAAGCACTTGGTTGTGGGCGCGATCGTTGCGACTGTGCGTCCGCTTGAGGCGCAACGATCACGCCCACAACCAAAGGGGTTAGCCGACCTCGTTGGCTACGCGGTCCGCGGCTTCCGTGAGCGCCTCGTCGACCGGCGTGGACTCGGACATGATCGCCGAGTGCGTCTCGCCCAGGATGGTCTGGATGGCCGCCGTGTTCGGGCCCACCGGGTTCTCCGGGAGCGTCTCGTGCGTCGTGTACGCGAACCGGGACAGGTCGTCCTGCGGCACGCCCTTCAGCGAGAAGATCTCGTCGGCCACGGCGTCGTCGATCAGGGCCGGCGTGATGCCGATGCCCGCGAGCGCGGCGGCGCCCTCGGGGCCGGCGGCGAACTTCAGGAAGCCCTTCGCGGCCTCGATCTTCGACTCGTCGATCCGCGCGTTGATGCCCATGGTCGTCGGGTCGCCGAAGGTGACCGGCGTGTTCTCGGTGCCTGTCGTCGACTCGTCGAGCTGCGGGATCGGCGCGATGCCCCACTCGAACTTGTCGGCGTCGCCGGACTCCTGCTCGGCCACCAGCGTGCCGATGTACCACGAGCCCATCGGCATCATCGCGGCCTTCTGGGTGCCGAACTGCGCCTGGTAGGTCAGCTCGTTCGTGGTGACCGTGGCGAAGGACGGCTGCGCGCCGGCGTCCTGCAGCGCGAGCTCACGCTCGTAGTAGGGGGCGAGGAACGAGAAGTCGCCGCCGTCGAGCGAGGCGCCCTCGGTCTGCGCGAGCGCGAAGCCCTGGACGGTGGACTGCCAGCTGTGCAGGTAGGTGCCCATGACCTCCTTCTCGCCGATCTTCTTGGTCAGCGTCTCCGCGGCCTCGGCGTAGTCGTCCCAGGTCCAGGACCCGTCGGGCAGGTCGACTCCGGCCTTCTCGAACAGCTCCTTGTTGTAGAACAGGAACCACGAGTCCTGCCGGTACGGCACGGCATAGGTCACGCCGTCGACCGCCATCGGCTCCAGGCCGCCGGTCGCCGGGTCGAGCTCGGCCGCCACGTCCGAGATGTCGAGCAGCGTGCCGCCCTCCTCGAACGTGACGTAGTTCTTCAGGTTCTTCACGATGAAGACGTCGGGTGCCGCGTCCGCGGCCAGGTCGGCGGTGAGGGCGGTGTCGTAGTCCTCGCCCGCCGGGTACTCCTTGAGCTCCACGGTGACGTCGGGGTTCGCCTTGTGATAGGCGTCCGCGAGCGTCTGGAACTCCGGTGTGGACGCGAAGTCCCAGCCGGCCAGGGTGATGGTGACCGGGCCTTCGGCGGCCGCGGGCTCGGACTCTCCGCCGCACCCCGTCAGGGCCAGCGACGCGACGGCAGCGACGCCGACCGCGCTCATGATCTTGCGGTTCATCTCTACTCTCCTTCGAGTGATTGCTGTTCCACGGCCCCTCGATGGTGATCATCGGGAGCGCGTGGGTGGTCAGGGCAGGGTTGCCGTAGTCCGTTTCCCGTCCGGCCAGGTCACGAGGGCTTGTCCGGCGGTGAGCTCAAGCTGCGGGTGCCCGGCCGCGGGCGTCCGCGCCAGGTGCACGCCGACGGCGACCCAGCCGGCCGGGACCGGGGCGTACCGCAGCCAGGGGGTGGTGGTCGGGCCGGCGAGCGGGGTGGCGTCGTCGGACGTCGTCTCGCCGCACACCGGGGCGACGTCGCCCAGCAGGGGGACCAGTGTCGAGGCGAGCCCCGGCCCGGCGGCCCACCCACCGATCCGCAGCGCCGTGGCCGCGTCGCCTGAGCCGTCGACCCGCGCGAGGCGGACCTCCCACGCGCCTCGGACGATCGAGACCGTCGTGATCTGGCCCGCGGGCCTCGCGAGACCCGGCCGCCCGGACCCGTGGTCAGGCGCGGTCAGGTCTGCCTCGACCCAGTGGACGTCGGCCGTCGAGGCGAGCGCGACGGCGGCCCCACCGCTGGTCGAGCTCCCACCGCTGGTCGAACTCCCACCGCTGGTCGAGCTCGTCGAGACCCCGGTCTCGACCGGCGCAGGTGCGGGGGTTCCGGCAAGCTCAACTAGCGACGTCTCAAACCCCGTGCGGTGGGTTGCCTCGCCTCGCTCGTTCAGCAGCGCTACCGACTGGTCCAGGGGGGAGGTCCAGGCCTCGGCGTCCAGCAGGGGCGACGTCGCTGTCGAGTAGCCGAGCCGCGCGTACAGGGGCGAGTCACCGCCGTCAGACCCCGGTAGGGCGTGGTCGGTGCCGTGGTTGATGACGCGGATGATCCCGTCGTCGCGCGTGCCGCTGATCGCCCAGCCGGGCGCGGCCGCGACGGCGAGCACGTCGCCGTCGTCCACGGGGAGCGGCACGGGGGCTGCGGTCCACACCTCGTGCGAGGCAGGGAGTGCGAGCCCGAGCAGGCCCTTGCTCGCCCAGTAGGGCGAGCCGGGGCCGCTGTACCGCTGCGCGATGGGGCGCCACGGGTGGTGCCAGCCGAGGGTGAGGAGCCCGTCCGGGCCCGGCACACCGTGGTCGGCGAAGTGCCGCACGATGCGCGTCGCCGCCTCGCGGAGCTGGCCCGGCCGGCCGACGCCCGCGAGGGCCCCGGCCCAGAACGGCGCGGCGGCGGCGAAGCGGTAGGTCAGGCTGCGGCCCTGGAGGAGCGGGGCGCCGTCGGACCCGACGAGGGCCAGCGCGTCGGTGAGGTAGCGCGCCAGGTGCTCACGGTCGGACGCCGAGCGGGCGGTCAGGTCGTCGCCCGCCGCCCGCGCGACGTCGGCCGCGCCCGACATCCGCGCCCACAGCGCGGGGTACAGATGCAGCGCCCAGCCGGCGTAGTGGTCGAAGCTCCGCTCGGGGCCGTCGGCGAACCAGCCGCCCGGACGGCGGAACCGGTCGTGCGCGGCGAGGTCGTGCACGACGTCGTCGGCGGAGAACGGGCCGCCGACCGACCGCAGGAACGTCTCGACGACGATCCGGAACCAGACCCAGTTGTTGTCCGGGTAGTCGCGGTCGCCCACGACGGACCCGAGGTACTCGACGGTGCGTTCCTGCACGCCGGGCGCCAGGCGGTCCCAGATCCAGGGCCGCGTCATGTCGAGGATCAGCGCGAGCGAGGCAGCCTCGACCTTGGCCTGGCCGTGCTCCTCGGGCCGGGTCCAGCGCTCGGGGTGGGCGGCGTCGGTCCCCGCGGCGAGTCCTGCCGCGTACCGCTCGGCAAGGTTCGCCGGGTCCGCGCCGTCCTCCCCCGCGAGCCGGAAGCCGGCCAGCAGGAACGTGCGCGCGAAGCCCTCGAGGCCGTCGACGGCGGTGCCGTAGCCGCCCGGCGTGCCGGGCAGCGTGATGAGGGACCCGCTCGGCGACGCGTACGGCTGGACCGCCGCGAGGAGCCGGTCGGCGTAGGCGCCGAGCCAGGCGCGCGCCTCGGCGCCGGACGCCCCCGACCTGTCAGGCGCAGAGGTCACCGGTGTGACCTGAGGTTCTGACATGTGGCCGGTCATGCGACGAACTCCATGTCCGCGCGGGTCACGGCGCTCCGCGGCGCCTCGCCGCGCGCGTACCGCTCCAGCTCGTCGAGCGCGGCGGCTGTCATCCGCCGCGTCTCCGTCCCGAGCGACCCCGCGATGTGCGGCGTGATCCAGACGTTCGGCAGGTCGTACAGCACCGACGAGGCTGGCAGCGGCTCCGGGTCGGTGACGTCGAGCATCGCGTAGATGCGACCGGTGGCACACTCGCGCTCCAGCGCGGCCGTGTCCACCACGGCGCCGCGTGCGGTGTTGATCAGGGTGGCGCCGTCCGGCATCAGCGCCAGCTCGCGAGCGCCGATGAGGTGGCGCGTCGAGGGCAGCTCGGGCGCGTGCAGGGACACGATGTCGGACGCCGCCAGCAGCTCGTCGAGCGACACCAGCCGCGCGCCCGCCTCGGCCACGACGGCCGGGTCCACGAGCGGGTCCGCGACGAGGACCTCGCGCGTCTCGGGACCCGAGCCGGGCACGGTCAGCCGGGCCACCACCTGCCGCCCGGTCCGGGAGAACCCGACGATGCCGACGGCCCGGTCCCGGTTGGAGAGGACGCCGTGCTCGCCGAGGTATGACCAGTCGTCGCGGCGTGTGCGGGCGAGGTTCGCGAGGAACGGCGCCTTCTTGCCGGCCATGAAGATCGCGGCCACGGTGAACTCCGCGACCGGCAGCGCGTTCTCGGCCACCGCGTTGGTGACGAGCAGCCCGCGCTCCCAGACGGCGTCGGACACCAGCGGCCGGACCGTGCCGGCGCAGTGCAGCACCGCGCGCAGGTTCGGCGCGAGCTCGAGCACGTCGGCCGTGATCCGGGGAGCGCCCCACGAGGTGAGCAGCACCTCGACGTGGGCCAGGCGCTCTTTCGCCTCCGGGGTGTCGTAGGCGGTGACACGCACCGGCTCGCCGAGCGTCGCGAGCGCGCGCAGCCGGGTGTCCTCGTCGGGACCGAACTGCATACGCCGCGCCCGGTCGTCCATGACGAGCAGGGCTTCAGGTCGCCGCACCACCGCGCTCCTCTCCTTCGAGTCCGCGTCCGCCTGATCGTCCAGACGAACAATTCCGATCAACTACGATCGGACGATGGCCATTGAAGCCTACGTGGTGGACGGTTGGCAAGCCCCTGGCGTTCGTCGAAGGGTTCCTATACGATCATTTTCGAACATCGAGGAGGAGCACATGACAGCAGCGCCGCTGCCTGCGCCCGACGTCACCGACCGGAGCTTCTGGGCCTCCGGTCCCGTGACCGGGGCTCTCGCGCCCACGCTCGCGGCGGCCGACGCCGAGCGCGGCACCCCATGGCCGCAGACGCTCGCCTCGCAGTACGCGCGGTTCTTCCGCGACGGCGACCGCACGGTCCACGAGGGGCACGTCGCCGCCCGGCACGCGCGCCTGACCCGCGCCACACTGGCGGCACTGCTCGACCCGCGCCCCGACCGCGTCGACGAGGTGGTCGACGGCGTGCTGCTGCTGTGCGAGCAGTCGACCTGGTGCTGGGCCGCGCACGACGACACGTTCGACCGCTTCGGCCGCGTCACGCCGACCGTCACCGAGCCGTACCTCGACCTGGGCGCGGGCGAGGTCGCCGCGCAGCTCGCGTGGATCGACCACCTGCTCGGCCCCGCGCTCGACGACCGCGCCCCCGGCGTGCGCTGGCGCATCCGGCTGGAGGCGCAGGCCCGGGTGCTGCGGCCGTTCACCGAACGACGCGACTGGTGGTGGCTCGGCGTCGACCACCCGATCATGAACTGGAGCCCGTGGATCCAGGGCAACGTGCTCGCCGCCAATCTCGCGCTGGAGGAGGACCCGGACCGACGTCGGGCCGTGTCCGCGCTCGTCGCGGAGGGGATCGCCGCCTACTGGGCGTCGCTGCCAGCCGACGGCGGCGTGGACGAGGGCTATCACTACTGGTGGCAGGGCGCCGCACGCGCGCTCGAGGCGCAGGACCTGCTCGGGTACGCCGGGATCGAGCCGTCGCCGGAGGCGCTGGACCGGATCCGTGCGACCGTCGCGTTCCCGCACTCCATGCACCTGGGCGGCGACTGGTACGTCAACGTCGCCGACGGCGCCGCGCGGTCCCTCGCGACCTGGCCCTGGAACGTCGTGCACGCGTGGGCCCGGCGCGTGGGTGACGACGCCGCGGCCCGGCACGCGGCGTCGTACCGCGGGCTGCCGGGCGGCCTGCTCGACGACCGCGCCTCGCTCCCGCGCGCGGTCCGGATGCTGTCGGACGCCGCCTGGGCCGACACCCCCGCTGCGGCGTCGCCCTTGGTGGGGCGGGCTGTCTTCCCATCGACGGGGATCGCCGTGGCGCGCACGACGCCGGGGTCCGCGCGCGGGCTCGCGGTGTCGGTCAAGGGCGGGCACAACGGCGAGAACCACAACCACGTGGACGTGGGCTCGGTCATCGTGGCGCTCGACGGCGTGCCCCTCGTCGTCGACGCGGGCAAGCCCACCTATCGCGCCGGGACCTTCGGGCCGGACCGCTACGACCTGTGGGTGGTCCGGGGCGACTGGCACAACGTCCCGCGGGTGCGCGGCGTGGAGCAGGCGCCGGGCGAGCAGTTCGCGGCCCGCGACTTCGAGGTGTCGGCGGCCGTCGCCGGCGCCGGCGACGCCGGCAAGGCGGGCGGCGAACGTAGGCTTGGTCGCCCTCTGAAGTCTGATAACGCGACCAGGCCTACGTTCGACGAAGCGTCGGCCGCGCAGGGCTGGCGCGCCCGCCTGGATCTTGCCGGGGCCTATCCGGTGGAGGGGCTCGAGCACTGGTGGCGCGAGGTCGCTCTGGATCCGGGCGCCGAGGTGGTGTCCGTCGAGGACTCCTGGTCCTTCTCGGCTGCGAGCGCCATGGCCGCCGCAGACCGCTCGGCCACCGCCGACAACCCTGCGCCCGCCGACAGCTCCACGGCGTGGCACTGGCTGCTCGCCGGCGACGTCACGCTCGCCCCCGGCGGGGCAACAGTCCGGTTCACCCCGGACGGCGCGCCGGCGTCGGCCCGCGCGCTTGCTCTGACCTGGGATGCTGAGGCCGCCGACGCCGAGCTCGAGGTACGCGAGCTGGACGACCCGGAGCTGGCGGCAGTCTGGGGCGAGCACCTGACCCGGTTGCGGCTGACGGCGCGCACCGAGGCGCCGTCGGGCACGTTCCGGGTGACCATGGGACCCACCGGGTCCGGACCGCAGGAGGATGCATGACGGATGAAGCGCCGCTCCCGAGCGAGCGTCGGGCACGCCTCATCGCGCGGGTACGGGAGGCCGGATCGGCGCGGGTGAGCGACCTGTCGCGCGTGCTCGGCGTGACGCCCGTGACCGTGCGGCGCGACCTCGCGCTGCTCGTCGCCGACGGGACGCTGGAGAAGGTGCACGGCGGCGCCCGGATCCCGGCGCGCACCGCAGGCCTCGGCGCCCGTACGGGCGCGGGCACCGGCATCGCCAGGCCCGATCCGGCGTCCCCGGACCGTGTCGACCAGACGACGATCGGCATGGTCGTGCCGTCCATCGACTACTACTGGCCCGAGGTGATCCGCGGCGCGCGGGACGCCGCGCACGGGACGGCGCGGCTGATCCTGCGGGGCGCGTCGTACGACGTCGACCAGGTGCGGCGCCAGGTGGCAGCGCTCGTCGGGGACGACGGCGGGCCCGGCGTCGACGGCCTGCTCGTGGCGCCGCCCGTCGACGGGCCCGAGGCCGCCGAGCTCGGCGAGTGGATGGCCGGCCTGAACCTGCCGGTGGTGCTGATGGAGCGGCGGCTGGCGACCGGCCCGTACCGCGAGCCGCTGGAGTCGGTGGCCACCGACCACGCGCTCGGCTCGGGCATGGCCACGCGGCACATCGCGGAGCGCGGGCACCGGCAGGTGGGGCTGGTGACGTCGCGGACCAGCCCGACGTCGGCCGCCGTCCGGCGCGGTTTCCTCGCGGTGGCGGACGAGCTGGGGCTCGACGTCGTGCTCGACCTGGAGACGGTGCCGTCGTCCGATGCCGGCTGGGCCGACGAGGCCGTCTCCGTGCTGGACCGGTGCGCGGAGTCCGGGACGACGGCGCTCCTCGTGCACTCCGACCGGGAGGCGATCTCGCTGGTGGAGCAGGCGCAGGAGCGCGGCGTGCGCATTCCGGCGGACCTCGCCGTGGTCGCCTACGACGACGAGGTGGCCGGGCTGGCCGACCCACCCCTGACCGCGGTGCGGCCGCCCAAGGCGGCGATCGGCGCGGGCGCGCTGGAGCTGCTGATGCGCCGGCTGGCGGCGGTCCGGGCGGACGACGCCGCGGTGCGGGACAGCGACGGCGGCGACGCGTTCACCGGAGCCGACCGACCGGTGCACCGCATCGAGCTGAGCCCACGCCTGATCGTGCGCGCATCGAGCGGCTCTCACGCCTGAGCAGACTGCGCCCCTGGCTCGCCCGGTCTCAGAACACGCGCAGGTCCGTGCTGTTGCGGACCACGGTCCGCAGGCCCGCGAGCGTCGGCGGCCCGACGCCCGATGCGCGCGCCTGGACCAGGACGTTGCCGAGCGCCGTCGCCTCGGCCGGGCCGGCGATCACCGGGAGCCCGGACGCCTGGGCCGTGAGCCGGTTGAGCAGCTCGTTCCGCGAGCCGCCGCCCACCACGTGCACGGACCGGATCTCGGTCCCGGCCAGCTCGCCGGCCTGCCGCACCACCCGGGCGTACGCGTCCGCCAGGCTGTCCAACACCACCCGGGCCAGCGCCGCCCGGGTGTCCGGGACCTCGGCCCCGGACCGCCGGATCGCGGCGCGCACCCGGGCGGGCATGTCGCCGGGAGCCAGGAACTCGTCGCCGTCCACGGCAAGGAGGCACCTGCCGCCCGGCTCGGCCGCCGCGTCGGTGAGCAGCGCGTCGAGGTCGACCGGAGGTCCGCCGTCCCGCGAGTCCCCCGCCGTCCACACCCGGACGCACTCGTCCAGGATCCACAGCCCCGTGACGTTACGCAGGTACCGGACGGTGCCGTCGACGCCGAGCTCGTTGGTGAAGTTCGCCGCACGGCTCTCGTCGGTGAGCACGGGCTCAGGCAGCTCCACCCCGACCAGGGACCAGGTGCCGGAGGAGATGTAGGCGGCGGTCCCGTCCTCCGGCAGCGGCGTCCCGACCACGGCGGACGCGGTGTCGTGGGAGGCCACGGCGAACACGGGGACCCGCCCGAGGCCCGTCACCTCGCGCACGGCGTCCGTCAGGGGACCGGCCACCGTGCCCGGCTCCACGAGCTCCGGGAGCCGTTCACCCAGCCCCGAGAGTCCGGGGTACTCGGCGACCAGCCGATCCAGGAGGCCGGAGGCCCAGGTCCGCGTCCTGGCGTCGAGCAGCCCTGTCGTCGACGCGTTCGTCACCTCCGCGACCTGCCGTCCGGTCAGCCAGTACGTGATCAGGTCGGGCACGAGCAGCAGCCGGGAGGCGCGGGCCCACTCGGCCGAACCGGGCCCACCGTCAGCCCCCGCCACGAGCTGGAACTCCGTGGTGAACGGCAGGTGCTGCAGGCCGTTGACGGCGTAGTGGCGAGCGAAGGGGATGCGCTCGTAGACACGGTCCGCGACGCCGTCGGTCCGGGCGTCCCGGTAGCACCACGGGTCCCCCACGAGCGCGCCGTCGGCCCCGAGCAGCCCGTGGTCGATCGCCCAGGAGTCCACCCCGATCCCGCAGATCTCGACCCCGGTCCGCGCCGCCAGGGTGCCCGCGGAGCGCAACCCGTCGAGGATCCCGGACCACAGCGACCCGATGTCCCAGCGCAGGCCGTCGCCGGAGTCCACGGGGCCGTTGGCGAACCGGCCGCACTCGACGAGCTCGACCCGGCCGCCGTCGAGCACTCCGAGCATCACCCGGCCCGACGTCGCCCCGAGGTCGATCGCGACGAAGGCAGGGGTCGCGAGAGGCTCGACCACCGGCGCCCCACCGGGCATTGACGTACTCACCGCAGGAACGCCGCCGCCACGCCGGCATCGACGGGCACGTGCAGGCCAGTCGTGTGCGAGAAGTCCGAGGTGCACAGCGCGAACACGGCGGCCGCCACGTTCTCGGGCAGCACCTCGCGCTTGAGCAGCGTGCGCTGCGCGTAGAACTCGCCGAGCTTCTCCTCCGGCACCCCGTACACGGCGGCCCGGTTGGCACCCCAGCCGGAGGCGAAGATGCCCGACCCGCGCACCACGCCGTCCGGGTTCACGCCGTTCACGCGGATCCCGTGCTCGCCCAGCTCCGCGGCCAGCAGCCGCACCTGGTGCGCCTGGTCGGCCTTGGTCGCCGAGTACGCGATGTTGTTCGGCCCGGCGAACACCGAGTTCTTCGAGGAGATGTAGACGATGTCGCCGCCCAGGCCCTGGTCCACCAGCACGCGCGCCGCTTCACGTGAAACCAGGAACGAGCCCTTGGCCATGACGTTGTGCTGCAGGTCCCAGTCGGCCTCGGTGGTGTCGAACAACGACCGCGACAGCGACAGCCCCGCGTTGTTCACCACGAGGTCGACGCCGCCGAACGCCAGCACCGCCTCCCGCAGCCCGGCCTGCACCGCCGCCTCGGACGACACGTCCATCGCCACGCCGATCGCGACGTCCGCCGCGCCGAGCTCGGCCGCCGCCGCGGCGGCCTTCGCGAGGTCCAGGTCCGCGACCACCACGCATGCGCCCTCGGCGGCCAGCCGCGTGGCGATCGCCTTGCCGATGCCCGACGCCGCCCCGGTCACCAGGGCGATACGCGTCGCCAGGGGCTTGGGCGCGGGCATGCGCCGCAGCTTCGCCTCCTCGAGGGCCCAGTACTCGATGCGGAACTTCTCGTCCTCCGCGATCGGCGCATACGTGGAGATGGTCTCCGCGCCGCGCATCACGTTGATCGCGTTGACGTAGAACTCGCCGGCGACCCGCGCCGTCTGCTTGTTCCGCCCGTAGGAGAACATGCCCACGCCCGGGACCAGCACGATCGCCGGGTCCGCGCCGCGCATCGCGGGTGGCTCCTCGCCGCGCGCCCGCGCCGCCGCGGCGCCCCGCTCGTAGTACGCCGCGTAGTCCGCCCGGTAGGCCTCGTGCGCGGCCCGGAGCGCGGTCACGGTCTCCTCCACCGTCGCCGACGTCGGCACGTCCACCACCAGCGGCTTCACCTTGGTGCGCAGGAAGTGGTCCGGGCACGACGTGCCGAGCTCCGCGAGCGGCACCAGCCGCTCCCGGGCCAGGAAGTCCAGCACGACATCGGAGTCGGTGAAGTGGCCCACCTGCGGCGCGTCCGCCGACGCGATGCCGCGGATCGCCGGGGCGAGCGCCGCCGCGCGCGCTCGCCGGTCGGCGTCGGGCAGCGGCTCGTAGCCGGCGCGCACGGGACCGAACGGGTGCGTGCCGTCGGCGGCGAGCGCCGCCGTCCGCGACTCGATGAAAGCCTCGGCGCGCCGGATGATGCCGAGCGACCGCTCCTCCGCCTCGGCCGAGGTGTCGCCCCACGCCGTGATGCCGTGCCCGCCCAGGATGCAGCCGATGGCCTGCGGGTTCGCCGCCTTGATCGCGGCGATGTCCAGGCCGAGCTGGAAGCCGGGGCGGCGCCAGGGCACCCACACGACCTCGTCGCCGAAGATCTCCCGGGTGAGCGCCTCGCCGTCGGCCGCCGCGGCCACGGCGATGCCGGAGTCGGGGTGCAGGTGGTCCACGTGGGCGGCGTCGACCAGGCCGTGCATCGCCGTGTCGATCGACGGGGCCGCGCCACCCTTGCCGTGCAGGCAGTAGTCGAACGCGGCGACCATCTCGTCCTCACGGTCCAGGCCCGGGTACACGTCGACGAGCGCGCGCATCCGGTCCAGCCGCAGCACGGCCAGGCCCTGGGGCTGGAGCGTGCCGAGGTCCCCGCCGGAGCCCTTGACCCACAACAGCTCCACGGGCTCGCCCGTCACCGGGTCGGTGGCGGTCCCCTTCGCCGACGTGTTGCCGCCGGCGTAGTTCGTGTTCCGCGGGTCGGCGCCCAGCCGGTTCGAACGGGCGACCAGCTCTGAGACCACACGCTCCTGGACCGCACGATCCTTGACGACGTCGTTCATGCTCCCCATCCCGCCTGCGCGCCGCCGACGCGCTCGCTCACGATCTTCTCGGCATAGCCCGACGCCGCGAACGCGGCGGTCGGGTTCGGGTCGAGGCCCATCTCCTCGCGCAGCTCGGCGACGAGCGGCCGGACGTCGGTGTCGTACGCGTCCATGAGAACAGCGTGCGCGCCGAGCACGTCGCCGGAGAGCTGGGCCGCCGTCAGCGCGTCGACGTCGACGAGCAGCGCCTTCGCCGTCGCCTCCTGGACGTTCATGACCGACCGGATCTGGGCGGGGATCTTCGGCTCGATGTTGTGGCACTGGTCGAGCATGAAGTTGACCCCGCTGTCCGGCGCGTGGGCCCCGGCGGAGACGATCTCGTGCATGATCCGGAAGAGCTGGAACGGGTCCGCGGCGCCGACCATGAGGTCGTCGTCGGCGTAGAAGCGGCTGTTGAAGTCGAAGGCACCGAGGCGGCCCTGGCGCAGGAGCTGCGCGACGATGAACTCGATGTTGGTGCCGGGGGCGTGGTGGCCGGTGTCCAGCACCACCTTGGCGCGGTCGCCCAGGGCCATGACGTGCAGCAGCGACGTGCCCCAGTCCGGGACGTCGGTCACGTAGAACGCGGGCTCGAAGAACTTGTACTCGAGCACCATGTGCTGGTCGTCGTCGAGCGCGGCGTAGATCTGGCTCAGCGACTCGGCGATCCGGTCCTGGCGGGCCCGGATCGAGTCCTGGCCCGGGTAGTTGAGGCCGTCGGAGAGCCACACCTTGAGGTCCTTGGACCCGGTGGCCCGCATGACGTCGATGCACTGCTTGTGGTGGTCAACGGCCTTGGCCCGGACCCGCGGGTCCGGGTGCGCGAGCGAGCCCAGCATGAAGTCGTCGTCCTGGAAGACGTTCGAGTTGATCATGCCGATCCGCACGCCCAGGTCCTCGGCGTGCTGGGCGAGGACGGAGAAGTCGTCGACGAGGTCCCACGGGATGTGCAGGCTGACCCGCGGCGCGACGCCGGTGTACCGGTGCACCTGGGCGGCGTCGGCCAGCTTCTCGAACGGGTCCCGCGGCACGCCCGGCTGGCCGAAGACCTTGAACCTGGTGCCGGAGTTGCCGAACGCCCAGGACGGCAGCTCGATCGTCTGCTCCCGGAGCGCGGCCTTGGCCACCTCGGTCCGTGTGGATGCCGCCATGGCGTCCTTCCTCTCCGCGCACTCCCTCGTGCACTACCTTGAAACGATTCACTGCGACTGTATTCTGACGCCCCGCGAAGGTCAAGGCCGCACCCGGGCCGATCGGCAAAAAGTCAGGTGATCGGCAGCCCGAGCTACCGATCACCTGACTTTCTACCGACCACCCGCAATGTCCTGCGGGCCCCGCGTCAGTACCGCGAGTCCGCGTAGGCGAGGTACTTGCTCGTGACCATGATGGCCCGGCGCAGCGCGGCCTCGCTCTGGCCCGACGTGAGCCGCTCCACCCAGACCTCGACCTGGGCGGAGGTGGGCGTGACGCCCAGGTAGTGCTCGTACGTCGCGACCACGCGCAGCCGCACGGACTGCGGGTTGTCCCACAGCGAGCTGACGACGGCGGTCCGGCCCAGCGTGGACAGCCGCGAGACCCAGTAGTCGAGCTGGGTGGCCGTCGGGGCGCGGTGCAGCATGTGCTGGTACAGCGCGGTCACGTACGCCTCGTCGGTGCCGCCCACGTGCGCGTAGTACTTCGGGTTCGCGAGCAGGAAGGGCTCGACGTCGTCGATCGTCCGCGTCCCCTTCTGGATCGCGGCCAGGTGCGTGGACACCTGGGTGGACGACGGCGTGTAGCCGAGCGTCGCCTCGTACGCCGAGACGATCCGCGCGGTGCGGTACTTGTCCGACTTCTCGAGCGCGTCGACGAGCACCCCGGCGCCGTCGAGGGAGACCTTGTACTCCCAGAACCCGATCTCGCCGGCGGTGGCCTCGCGCCCGAGGCTGTCCTTGTAGACGGCCTGGACAAGGTTCGTGTACTGCTCGGCCACGTCGGCGTACTGCTGCGCGTACACCGCTGCCCGGTCCTGGATGCTCGCCAGCGTCGGGTAGGCCATGTCGCCCGGGCACTCGGTCTGGTGCGTGGCGCGGTGCCCGAAGACGCGCGGCAGCACCACCTGCTCCCCCGCGGCGTACCGGCCCCCGTCCGTCAGAGCCGCGGAGGTGAAGGTCGCCGACTCGTCCGGGTTCACGCCGTACAGCGAGAGCTTGTAGCCGGCGATCTTCGCGACGCTGTCCTTCTGCGCCGTGGAGGGTGCCACGCTCGTGTAGGTGCCGATCATCGAGACGCCGACGGTCCGGGTGTTGAACCCGCCGGCGTGCGCGCCGATGATCGGGGCGTCGATGCTGCCCTGGGCACCCTCGTAGATGTTGCCCCACTTGTCGACCAGGAAGTTGTAGCCGATGTCGCACCAGCCGCGGGTGTTCTGGTGGTACGCCTGGTCGTTCCGGATGAGCTGCATCGCCTGGGCGACCGTCGTGTAGTCGTTGGGGTTCACCGTGTGGTGCACGACGGCGCCGTCGAGCCGGTCGGCCGCGCCCCAGGTGACGCCTGGCTCGCCGATCCCGCCGTCCGGCGGGCAGTCCTCGATGGCACGCGGCGGGGCGGCGCCCCACTCGGCGCGCGTGATGATCGTGGGCCCGTTCGCGGCGGTAGACGCCGCCACCGTGCCCGACGTCGTCGTGGCCGCCGTCCGGACCTGGTCGGAGCCGACGAGCGTGAGCTCGACGCCCGCCGGGACGGTCGCCGCCTGGTCGACGGTCGCGACCTGGACCGCCAGCGCCTCGCCCACGTGGACGGGGTCCGACATGAACTCCGTCTGCACGCCGTCGGGGACGTCGCTGGACTTCTCCAGGTGCGTCCACGGGCCCCAGCTGCCGTCCCCGGCCAGCGCCCTGACCTGCAGCTCGGGCATCTTCGCGTCGACAGCGGCGGGCCACTTGACGCCGACGGTCTGGAACCCGTCGGGGGCCGCGACCGCGCCCGCGATGCGCCCTGCGGCGTCGGTGGTGTCGAGCACCACCTCGCCGTCCGCGACGGTGGCGCCCTCGGCGTCCGCGGCGGGCGCCGCCTTGGTGACGTCGGCGACCCGCTCGGTCGCGGCGGCGGGGGCCGCGGCGACGGCGATGGTCTCGACCGTGGCCGCCGTCGTCGGAGCGTCCGGGAGTGCCGAGTCCTCCGGCGCGACGGGCGCCGAGCTGGCCTCCGGTTCGAGCGTGGGCGTCGCCGTCGCCGCCGTCGCCAGCGGCGCGAGTGCGCCCCCGAGCACCATCGCCGGCGCCACGCCGAGGATGATCGTCCTACCCACCACCGTGCGGGCGACCGAAGCCCTCAGCCTCGATGTCGGTGCTGCCGCGTGCCGAGCCACCATGTCCTCCTCGTGTCGAGCGTCGTTCGCACCCTGCAAACGACACAAATAACAGAGGGACCCTAGGTGCGCCTGACCGGCACCGACCCGACTTTCACCCGCGAACCGCGGGTGAACTTCTAATACGTACCTGACGTGTCAGACGCACAGATCACGGGAGTGATCTGTGCGTCTGACACGCCAGGGGCCGCCGCTGTCTGTGGCGGCTCAGAAGTCGAAGTCCGCGATGTTGCTCTTGTCGAAGACGAACGGCTCGCCGAGCAGCACCTCGCCGTCGGCGCCCACCGTGAAGTCGCCGAGGCGGCCCGCCTTGAAGGTGTCGCCCTCCTCGCCGGTGATGTCCCCCGCCGCGAGGGCGGCGGCCGCCTGCGTCGCCAGGTACCCCAGGTCCTTCGGGTTCCACAGCGCGAACGCCTCGACGGTGCCGTCCTCGACGTACTCGCGCATCTGGTTGGGGGTGCCGAGGCCGGTGACCGCGACCTTGCCCTTGTACTCCGACGTCGAGATGTACCGCGCCGCCGCGGCGATGCCGACGGTCGTGGGCGAGACGATCCCCTTGAGGTCCGGGTGCGACTGCAGCAGCGCCGCCGTCTTGTCGAACGAGGTCTGGTCGTCGTCGTCACCGTAGGCGGTTTCGACCAGCTCGATGTCCGGGTAGTCGGAGGCGAGCTTCTCCTCCATCAGCGCGATCCACGCGTTCTGGTTCGTCGCGTTGGCCGACGCCGACAGGATGGCGATCTCGCCCTTGCCGCCGATCTGGTCCGAGATCAGCTCGAGCTGCTTGTCCGCGATGCCCTCGGCCGAGGCCTGGTTGACGAACAGGTCGCGGAACTGGGGCTCGGTGTCCGAGTCGAACGTGACCACCTTGGTGCCCGCGTCCCGCGCCTCCTGCAGCGCGTCGCCGATCGCCGTCGGGTCGTTGGCCGAGACCACCAGCGCGCTCACGCCCTGCTGCGCGGCGGTGTTGATGAACGGCACCTGGGCGTCGGGGGAGGCGGTGTCCGGCCCGACCTCCTCCACGGTGGCGCCCAGCTCCCCGGCCGCCTCCTGCGCGCCGGCCGTCGACGCCTCGAAGTACGGGTTGCCCAGGTTCTTGGGCAGCATGGTGATGGTCACGTCCTCGGTGCCGCCCCCACCGCCCCCATCGCCGTCGCCCGAGCCGCAGGCGGACAGTCCCAGCGCCAGCACGGCGGCCGTGCCGGCCGCAAGCACAGTTGTGAACTTCATCGTTCTTCTCCCTATGTTCCTTGCCCGACGGCGGAGCGCCGTCGGAGGCGCAAGCCACCCGCGATGCGCGGGGCGACCACCGACACGACGAGCGCCGTGCCGATCACGATGTTGATGACGTTGACGGTGACGCCCTCCAGGCGGAGCGCACTGCCGAGGACGCCGATGAGCAGGACACCCGCGACGACGCCGTGGATCGCGCCACGTCCGCCGAAGATCGACACGCCGCCGAGCAGCACGGCCGCGACGACCTGCAGCTCCATGCCGGTCGCGTTGTCGCCGCGGGCGCTGCCGTAGCGGAGCGTGTAGAAGACGCCCGCGAGCGCCGACACCGCCCCGGACAGCACGAACAGGATCAGCAGGGTCCGCTTGACGTTGACGCCCGAGAACCGGGCGGCCTCGCTGCTGCGGCCGATGTCCAGCACGTTACGGCCGAACGGCGTCGCGTGCAGGAGCACCGCGAACACGGCGATCGCCAGGAGCAGCCCGAGGGTGATCACCGGGTAGGGCGAATCCCCCAGGTTCTCCGTGGCGCCGTCGGTCCAGGACTCGGGGAAGTCGGTGACCGCCGTCGTGCCGAGGAGGCCAACGGCGAGGCCGCGGTAGAGGGCGAGCGAACCGATGGTGACCGCCAGCGACGGCAAGCCGGCGTAGGCGACCAGGGCACCGTTGACCGCCCCGCACACCGCCCCGAGCAGCACCGATGCCGGCAGCGCGACCCACAGACCGAGCCCCGCCTGGTGCAGCAGGCCGAACGTGACGCTGGAGAGCCCCACCACCGAGGCGACCGACAGGTCGATCTCTCCGGTGCCGATGATCAGGGTCATGGGCATGGCGATCAGCAGCACGGGTGCCACGTCGAGCACGAGGTAGGTGATGGTGAGCGGGCCGTCGAAGCCCTGGACCACCGAGGACGCGACCGACCAGGCCACGATCAGGATCAGGATGGTCAGCATCTCGCGGGTGAGCAGCGCTCGCTGCCACCACGGGCGGGCGTGGGTTCTCATGCGGACGCCTCCTCGCGGTCGTTCGGGCCGACGCCGGGTCGTGGCGCGCGGGGTGGGGCAGCGGAGGGCGGCCCGGCGTCCCGCTCGGCCGCCAGGCGGCGCGAGCGGCGGTTCGCGAGCACCCGGTCCAGCGCGATCGCGCCGATGATGAGCGCGCCGACGACGGCGCGCTGCCAGAAGTCGGGGATGCCCACCACGGGCAGTGCCCGGTTGATCGTGAGCAGCAGCATCGCGCCGAGCGCGGCGCCCGCGGGGGTGCCGCTGCCACCGAAGATCGCGACGCCGCCCACCACCACGGCGCCGACGACCTGCAGCTCCAGGCCGCTGCCCGCGCCCGAGGAGACCGTCCCGTACCGGGCGGCGAACATCACGCCGGCGAGGCCGGCGAGCGCACCGTTCAGCGCGAACGCCGACAGCAGCCGACGCCGGACGGGCAGACCCTGCAGCGCCGCGGCGTCGGGGTCGGACCCGATGGCGTACAGCTGGCGCCCACCGCGCGCGGTGTACAGGTAGTAGGCGACGGCCACCAGGACGACGGCGGCGACGATCGTCAGCACGGGCACGCCCAGCAGCTGCCGCGTGCCCAGGCCGAGGAAAGAGCGCGGCATGTCGCCGGCGTCGATCCGGTCGCTGCCGGCCCAGGTGAGCGTCACCCCGCGGTAGACGTACAGGGTGCCGAGCGTGATGACGAGCGCCGGGACCCGGGCGAACGCGACGATCGAGCCGTTGACCAGGCCGAGCACCACCCCGGCCGCGACCGCTACGAGCGCGACCACGACGATCGGCAGGTTCGGCGCCTCGATGAACAGCCGGCCCGTCAGGTAGGCGGTGAGCCCCAGCACCGAGCCGACGGACAGGTCCACGTTGCGCGTGATGACCACCACCGCCTGCCCGACCGCGAGCACCACGAGGATCGCCGGGGTGAGCAGCAGGTCCCGCCAGCCGCCCGCGCTGAGCAGGAAGCCGGGCTGGATGGCGGTGGTCACGCCGATCACGACGAGCAGAGCGAGGGCGATACCGGCCTCGCGCCGGCGGAGCAGGCTCATGCCGCCTTTCCTTCCTGGGTCGCGCCGGGCGTCGCCGCGCGCATGACGACCTCGGGCGTCGCCTCCGCGCGAGTCAGCTCGGCGGCGATCCGCCCTTCGCGGACCACGAGCACGCGGTCGGCCATGCCGAGCACCTCCGGCAGCTCGGACGAGATCATGAGGACCGCCAGCCCCTCGGCGGCCAGCGTGGACAGCAGCCGGTGCACCTCGGCCTTGGTGCCGACGTCGATGCCGCGGGTCGGCTCGTCGACGATGAGCACCTTCGGGCCGGTGGCCAGCCACTTCGCCAGCACCACCTTCTGCTGGTTGCCGCCGCTCATGGTGGTGGCGGGCGCGTCCAGTGCCCCGGCCTTCACCTCGAGACGGCCGGCCCAGTCGCGCGCCAGGCGCGCCTCGGCGTCGGGCAGCAGGATGCCCAGGCGGGCCATCCGACCTCGCATGACCGACGACACGTTGCGCCCCACCGACGACTCCGTGACCAGGCCCTGCAACCGCCGGTCCTCGGGGACCAGGGCGAGGCCGGCGGCGATGGCCGCGGCCGGGTCACCCGGGCGCAGGCCCCGCCCGCCGACGACAACGCGCCCGGCGTCGTAGTGGTCGACGCCGAACACCGCGCGGGCGATCTCGCTCCGCCCCGCGCCGACGAGGCCCGCCAGGCCGACGATCTCACCGGCCCGCACCTCGAAGGACACGTCGTGAAAGGTGCCGGTGGACTCCAGCCCCTCGACCCGCAGCACCACCTCGCCCGGCGTGCTCGGGACCTTGGGGTAGAGATCGGCCACCGCGCGGCCGACCATGCGCCGCACGAGCTGGTCGGGCGTGACGTCGGCGACGGCGTCGGTCGAGACGTGCTCGCCGTCGCGCATGACGGTGACCGTGTCGCAGAGGTCGGCGACCTCGTCGAGGCGGTGCGAGATGAAGACGACGGCGCGCCCGGCGTCCCGCAGCCCCCGGGCGACGGCGAACAGGCGACGTACTTCGACGGCGCTCAGGGCCGCCGTCGGCTCGTCCATGACCAGGAGGCGGGCGTCCAGGGAGATCGCCTTGGCGATCTCGACGATCTGCTGGTCCGCGATGGACAGGCCCTCGGCCGGGCGGTCCGGGTCGAGATCGACGCCGAGGTCGCGGAACAGGTCGCGGGCGCCGTCGCGCATGGCACGCCGGTCGATCCGGCGGAAGCGGCCGAGCGGCTCGCGGCCCAGGTAGATGTTCTCGGCGACCGTCAGGTCCGGGAAGCTCGCGGGCTCCTGGTGGATGACGGCGACACCGGCGGCCTTGGCCTCGGCGGGGCCGGCGAAGTCGATGGGCTCGCCGTCGAGCTCGACGACGCCGGCATCGCGACGGTGCACGCCGCCCACGATCTTGACCAGCGTGGACTTGCCCGCGCCGTTCTCCCCGACGAGGGCGTGGATGCTGCCGGGCTGGACTATCAGAGTGCCGGAGCGGATCGCCGCCACAGGCCCGAAGGACTTGGCGACCCCTTCCAGGCGGAGCGTCGGTGTGGCGTTCGGCATGTCTCTCCATCGAGCTCTGCAGGCGGTCGGCGATGACCGCAGATCCCCGGTTGAATCGTTTAAACCGGCTTACCCGGAACATAGACCGGACCGGTCAGGACGTCAAGAACCTACGGCGTGCCCGTTGCTCAGGAGGTCCCTTTACGGAACTCTTGGGCGATCAGGGGTGAAATCAGCCCGCAGCACTTCGTGGAGGTGTCCGCACATGAGCCAACCAGTGGCCGAGGAACACGAAGCCCTCGGCGAGGAACCGACCGAGCTCAAGCGGGTGATGGGGCCGAAGCTGCTCCTGCTCTTCATCGTGGGCGACATCCTCGGCACGGGCATCTATGCCCTGACCGGAAAGGTCGCCGCCCAGGTCGGGGGCGCGGCCTGGGCGCCGTTCATCGTCGCGTTCGCCATCGCCCTGGTCACCGCGTTCTCCTACCTCGAGCTCGTCACCAAGTACCCACGCGCCGCCGGGGCGGCGCTCTACACGCACAAGGCGTTCGGGGTGCACATCCTCACCTTCATGGTCTGCTACACCGTCATGTGCTCGGGCATCACGTCCGCGTCGACGGCGTCGCGGGCCTTCGCCTCGAACCTCGCGGTGGGCTTCGGGCTCGACGCCGAGAACGCGACGCTGGTCATCACCATCGCGCTGGTCTTCATGGGCGTGGTCGCGGCCGTGAACCTGCGCGGCGTGGGCGAGAGCGTCAAGGCCAACATCTTCCTGACCCTCGTCGAGCTGTCCGGCCTGCTGCTCGTGATCCTGATCGGCTTCTACGCCGCATTCGCCGGCAAGGTCGACTTCTCCAGGACCATCGTGTTCGAGGACCCGAACGACAAGGGCGCCTTCTTCGCCGTCACGGCGGCGACGGCGCTGGCCTTCTTCGCGATGGTCGGCTTCGAGGACTCCGTGAACATGGCCGAGGAGACGCACGACCCCGTCAAGAACTTCCCCAAGATGATGATCACCGGCATCAGCATCACCGGGGTCATCTACGTGCTCGTGTCCCTGTTCGCGGTGGCGATCGTCCCGGTCGGCGTCCTTGCGGAGAGCGAGACCCCGCTGGTGACCGTGGTCCAGACGGCCGCCCCTGGTATCCCTGCGGGCGCCATCCTCCCGTTCATCTCGATGTTCGCGGTCGCCAACTCGGCGCTCATCAACATGCTCATGGCCAGCCGTCTGCTGTACGGCATGGCCAAGCAGAACGTGCTGCCCAGCGCCCTGGGTCGCGTCGGTGCCCGGCGCCGGACGCCGTGGGTCGCCATCCTCGTCACCACCCTGATCTCGTTCGGGCTGATCTACTTCGTCAGCCGCGACCCGGACAACGACGTCGTCGCAGCTCTCGGCGACACCACGGCCCTGCTGCTGCTCGGGGTGTTCGCCATCGTCAACGTCTGCGTACTGGTGCTGCGCCGCGACCCGATCGACCGCCGGCACTTCGTGGCGCCGACCGTGCTCCCGATCATCGGCGCGATCGCGTGCCTGTTCTTCGTGGGCCCGTGGACCGGACGCGACCCGATCACCTATCAGATCGCCGGCTGGCTGCTCGGCATCGGCCTGGTCCTGTGGGCGCTGACGTGGATCACCAACCGGCTGCTGGGCCAGCGCACCACGATCACCGACCTCGAGGCGCTCAACGAGCCGGAGGGCGGCGTCAACTAGCCCGAGGCCGACCGCGAAGTAGAGCGCCTGTCCGGCTTCCGCACGGGTCAACCGGTCTCTTATACACATCTCCGAGC
>NZ_JBHUUX010000049.1:0-42822 GCF_042670845.1 Promicromonospora sp. NPDC057138
GAGCGCCTGTCCGGCTTCCGCACGGGTCAACCGTGCGGAAGCGGGACAGGCGCTCTACTTCGCGGTCCGCGGGAGTGGTCACTTCCCCGGAGCGTCACCCTCCGGCGCGGCCGCCAGCGCCGCGAGCTGGGCCTCCAGGTGGAACACCTCGTCCAGCAGCACGAACCCGGCGTCCGGGTTGCCCTCGTCGACGAAGAACCCGGACATCGCCGCCTGCCACCGCGCGTTCACCTCGGTCGCGGCCATCCCGCGCTGCGCCGCCGCGTAGTCGTCGGTCTCGAGGATCCCGACAAGCAGCCCGTCGTCGCGCAGGAACAGGTGGTAGTCGCGCCAGCCGGTGTCCCGCAGCGCCTCCAGCATCTCGGGCCAGACGGCGGCGTGCGCCGCGCGGTACTCCACGAGCCGGTCCGCCCGCACCCGGGACGTGAAACAGACGCGCGCGCCCGCAGTGTTGCTCGACATGTCCGGCCCTCCGGTTCCTGAGCCGCCGAAGGCGACCCACCCGCCATGAATCGGTTCATAATGTAGCCCGAAGCAAGGAGGGCTCCATGACCCAGCCGATCGCTCACCGCCGAGCATCCATCGCCGACGTCGCCCGTGCCGCCGGCGTCTCCGTCGGCACGGTGTCCAACGTGCTCAACCGGCCCGAACGGGTGCTGCCCGGGACCCGCGAGCGGGTCGAGGCCGCGATCGAGGACCTGAGCTTCGTGCGCAACGGCTCCGCCCGCCAGCTCCGCGCGGGGACCATCACGACCATCGGCGCCATAGTCCTGGACATCGCCAACCCGTTCTTCACCGACGTCGCCCGCGGCATCGAGGAGCGCCTGGACCGCGACGACTTCACGCTCATGGTGGCGTCGTCCGACGACGACCCCGAGCGCGAGCAGCGCTACCTGCGCCTGTTCGAGGAGCATGGCGTGCAGGGCGTCATGGTGGTGCCGGCGACCAACGACATCGATCACCTCCTCGCCGTCCGACGGCGCGGCACCGGCGTCGTGCTGCTCGACCGCCCGTCGTCCGACCCGAGCATCTCGTCGGTGGCCGTGGACGACGTCCGCGGCGGGGAGCTCGCCGCGCGGCACCTCCTGGACGAGGGGCACACGCGCATAGCGTTCCTGAACGGCCCACATACGATCCGGCAGTGCGCCGACCGGCACGAGGGAGTGGTCAAGGCCCTGGTCGCCGCAGGGCTGGACCCGGCGTCCGCGCTGGTGGAGATCACCGTGACCAGCCTCAACGCCGAGGGCGGCGAGGCGGCGATCCGCGGGCTCCTGGAGTCGGGCGACCGGCCCACCGCCGTCTTCTGCGTCAACGACCTGGTCGCGCTGGGCGTGCTGCGCACACTCCGGACGGAGAACATCGCCGTCCCCACCGACATGGCGGTCGTGGGGTACGACGACGTCGCCTTCGCCGCCGAGCTGTCCACGCCCCTGACGTCCGTGCGCCAGCCGACCCACGAGCTCGGCGCCCGCGCGGCCGATCTCCTGCTCAGCGGCCCCGACACGGACGCGGAGCACGTGATGTTCCAGCCGACCCTGGTGGTCCGCGGCTCAAGCTCCCCGTCGGCCACGTAGACGCGGGACGCAGGATGTGACCATGCACTTGCTGCCAGCGACGGCCGTTCTCTGGCAGCAGCTACATGGTCATCTCAGCTGATCAGTCGGGTCATGCCCGCGAGAAACCAGGCAGTGATCGCGGCGAATCTCTCCGGGGCGTCCCGGCGCACGAAGTGCGACGCGCCGTCGACCACTGCGAGGCGGGCGCCGCAGCCGGCGAGCATCCGCCGATGTCTGGCCGTCATGCCCACCTCCGGCGAGATCGACCCGGTGACGACGAGCACGTCCACCCCGCCGGTCGTGAGGCGGCGGACCAGGTCGGGCCAGGGCGGCGTCGGGATGACGTCACCGTGGCGCACGAGGGCCGGGTCGGCGTCGTGCTGCGCCCTGGCCCAGGCGGGCAGCTCGCCCGGATCCCACTTCGGGTGCGCGCCGCCGCCGCGCGCCTCCAGCTCGGCGAGCGGCTGCGCCTGACGAGTCAGCAGGTCCTGATACGCCTGCTCGGCGACCGCCCGGTCCTGGTGCCGCGTGACCGGGAGACGCCAGAACGGGTCCTCGAGCAGCACGCCCGCCACCCGCCCCGGGCGCAGCGAGGCAACGGCTGCCGCGACGCCGCCGCCCGCCGAGTGCCCGAACAGCACGAGCGGTTCGGGCGCAGCCGCCCCGGGTCCGACCTCGGAGCTCAGTTGTGAGCCCGCTCCCGCTCCGCAGCCCGCTCCCGTGCCCACGAGCACGTCGTCGAGGACCGCAACGAGGTCCTCGGTGAGCCGATCGCCCGGGTGCAGCTGATCGGCAGGGTCCCAGCGCGGTGACCGGCCATGTCCGCGCAGGTCAGGCGCCAGCACCTCCCAGCCGCTCGCCGCCCAGACGTCGGCGGCGGCCTGCAGGGTCGGGCCGCTCTCCATGATCCCGTGCACGGCGATCACCGTGCCGCGCCGGGTCCCGCGCGCGGCGGTGCGCGTCACGTGCATCCCGGCTCCGATCACCGCGCGCCCCTTCCAGTCGTGCGAGCACCGTGACGGGGCCGCGGCGCTGCGTGCGCCCGCCCGGAGGAAAGCGCGTTCCATGTCGAAGCAGATGCTCGCACGGTCGAACGGAGGATGTCGATACTTTCCAGGCTGTCAGTCCAGCAGAGTGAATGGAACGCGCTTTCCATTGTTTCTTGACACGGCAGTTCCGGCGCCCCTAGCGTGCACGGTGGAACGAGAGCACGACCACACCTGCACCGAATCTTCGACGAAGAAGAGAGCCCGCCGTGGACCCGAACCCGCACGTCCGGACAGCGCCGGACCCCCGCCACGGCGGGGGTACACGGCGATGAGCACCGACCTCGGCGCCGCGAGCGCCAGCCTCGCGACCGCCGGAAACACCAGCACGGGAAGCGCCAAGACCGGAACCACTCCCACCACGCCCCGCCGCAAAGGACGCCGCCGCGACTACGGCCTCGTCATCCTGGCCGCGCCCGCCGTCATCCTCCTGGTGGTCTTCGCCTACGGCCCGATGGCCGGGCTGGTGGTCGCGTTCCAGGACTTCAACGTGGCCGACGGCGTCTTCGGGTCGCCCTGGACCGGCCTCGACAACTTCGAGTTCTTCTTCACCTCGGGCGGCGCTGGCCGGATCCTGTGGAACACGCTGTTCCTCAACGTCCTGTTCCTGGCCGCGACCCTCGGCGCCGGCGTCCTGCTCGCGATCATGCTCAACGAGATCCGCGGCCGCGTGACCAAGCGGTTGTTCCAGTCGGTGATCTTCGTGCCGTACTTCGTGTCGCCGATCGTCGTGAGCATCTTCCTGCAGGCGTTCCTCGCTGGACCGAGCGGGCGCGGCGGCCTGGTGAACGACCTCACCGACGTCTTCGGGCTGCCGGCGATCTCCTGGTACACCGAGCCCGGCCCCTGGCCGTGGATCCTGACCGCCGTCAAGGTCTGGCAGCTGGGCGGCTACATGAGCGTCATCTTCCTCGCGGCGATCACCGCGATCCCCGAGGAGGTGTACGAGGCCGGCGTGATCGACGGCGCGAGCCGGGCCCAGATGGCGCTGCGGATCACGATCCCCCTGCTCAAGCCGACGGCCGCGATCCTCCTGGTGCTCGGCGTCGGCCGGATCTTCTACGGCGACTTCGGCACCATCTACGCGATCGTCGGCGACAACGGCACCTTGTTCTCCACCACCGACGTCATCGACACCTACGTCTTCCGGGCGCTGCGCACCATCGGTGACTTCGGCACCACCGCCGCGATCGGCCTGTTCCAGTCCGTCATCGGCTTCGTGCTCGTCGTGATCGCGACCCTGGTCCAGCGGCGCTACGCGAAGGAGACCTCGCTCCTATGACCACCGTCGACGCCGTCGTCCAGCGCCCCCGCCCCCGGCCCGTCTCGGCGACGCCGCCCACCGGCCCTCGCGCTCGGCAGCGGCAGCGCCCCGAGACGTTCACCGTCGCCAGCTATGTGGGCGTGATCGCCTTCGCCCTCGTGTGCGTCGTCCCGTTCTGGATGGTCGTGGCCGGCTCCTTGACCGCCGAGTCCACGCTCGCGAAGACCGGGTACTCGTTCTGGCCCGACCCGTTCTCGCTGGACGCGTACACCACGATCTTCGCCGGGTCGCGGGTCTGGCTCTCCTACGGCGCCACGATCTTCATCACCGTGGTGGGCACCGTGATCGCCGTCGTCGCGACGTCGGGCATCGCCTGGGTGATCGCGCGCGGCCTGCCCCTGGTCAGCCGGCCGCTGGCGGTGTTCGCCTACATCCCGATGCTGTTCACGGGCGGCCTGGTGCCCATGTACATCCTGGTGACGCAGGTGCTCCAGCTCCGGGACTCGTGGTTCGCCGTGATCCTGCCCATGGCCATCGCGCCGTTCCTCGTCTTCGTCCAGGTCAGCTTCTTCCGGGCGACGCCGCAGGAGATCCTCGACGCCGCGCGGATCGACGGCGCGGGCGAGCTGCGGATCTTCTTCCAGGTGGTGCTGCCGCTCTCCAAGCCGGTCATCGCCGTCATCGCCCTCTTCTACGCGGTGGCGTTCTGGAACGAGTGGTTCCACGCCCTGCTGTTCATCAGCGAGCCCGCCAGGTACCCCCTGCAGCTCGTGCTCCAGAACCTCATCACAAGCGTCGCCAACGCTGCCGACCTCGGAACGGTGTCCGCCGCGCCCGTCTACCAGATGCGCCTGGCGATGACCGTCATCACCATCGGCCCGATCCTCCTCGCCTACCCCTTCGCCCAGCGCTACTTCGTCAAGGGCCTCACGCTCGGCGCCACCAAGGGCTGAACGGCACTACCCGCCGCACCCCCGTCGCACCACCCACGTCTTTCGAGAGGAAAGCACCATGGCACAGCTCATCGATGCCGCTGGACTGTCATTGCCTGTCTCCCGCCGAGGTTTTCTCGCCGGAACCGGCGGCCTGCTCGCCGCCGCCACCCTCGCCGCCTGCGCCCCCGGAGGGGGCGGTCAGGCCGGCTCCGCGACGTACGCCCACCTGCTGCCCGGCGACGTGCCGGCACAGTGGGACCGCGTCCGCGCGGCCGTCAACACCAAGCTCAAGGCCGACCTCGGCTTCGAGTTCAAGCCCGAGTTCATCAACTGGAAGAACTATGGGGCGCAGTCCCTGCTCAAGTTCACAGCGGGCGAGGACTTCCAGACGGCGCTCTCGGCGCGCTGGCTCAACATCGCCCAGCTCATCGAGTCGAAGGCGCTCGAACCGCTCGACGACGCGCTCGCCAGCGGCAAGTACAAGAACCTCGCGGCCACCATCGACCAGAGCGCGTTCGACGCCAACCGCTGGCCCGACGGCTCGATCTACGGCGTGCCCGCCGTCAACAGTGCGGCCCGCATCCACCACATCGTCGCGCGCGGCGACCTGATCGAGAAGTACGCCGGCGGGAGCATCGAGTCCTTCGACCAGCTCGAGAAGTTCTGGTACGACGTGGTGCAGAAGGAGGGCATCCCGGGGTACGTCAAGAACAACTCGGTCTTCGACGTCCTCGGCGCACCCACCGGCACGCTCTACGCCCAGGGCTGGGAGAGCCCCGACTTCCTCCCGCTCTACTTCTCCAGCGACTCCCTCCTGTTCGTCCCGTCCCGGGACGCGGCGACGACGGGCTCGACCGACGCGGTGCCGTTCTGGGAGTACGAGCCGTACCTCGAGTCCCTGCACCGCGTCCGCAAGTACTACGAGGACGGCGTCATCAACGCCGACCGCCTCAACGCCGACTCGGCCACCATCAAGGCGCAGTTCGACAGCGGCGGCGCGGCCACCACGTGGGGCATCACCGACGGCCTGGACACCTCAGGCCACCTCGACCTGCTCGAGAAGGCGGTCAAGGGCGCGTCGCTCGTGACGCTGCTCCCGTTCCGCGACGGCCTGTCCGCGAAGCCGAACCAGACCTTCCAGGCCGACAACCTCGTCGTCGTGAACGCCGCGGCGGCCGACGTCGGGGCCGCGCTGCAGCTCCTCGACTGGGTCTCCATCAAGGAGAACCACGACCTGCTGCAGTACGGCGAGGAGGGCACCGACTGGAAGGCCGTGGGGGACGACGCGTACGAGCAGCTCGGCGACTACGCGAACTTCCCCGGGTACGCGATGAGCTGGCGCATCCCGCTCGAGCGGAAGTACTCGCGGATGTCCGAGAGCGAGGAGACCTGGTTCGACTGGTCCAAGGACTACGACAACTTCACGATCGACCCCTTCGCCTCGTTCATCCCGGACCTGACCGAGGTCAAGACGGAGCACGCCCAGATCACGGCGGCCGTCACCGAGTTCGGCAACCCGCTGTGGGCCGGGGCGGTCGACGTCGACAAGGGCCTCGACGAGCTGAAGAAGGCCCTCGACACCGCGGGCCTGCCGAAGGTCCAGGAGGAGCTGAACAAGCAGGCCGACGCCTACCTGGCGGCGCAGAAGTAGCAGTCCCGGGGCCGGGCGCGTACCTCCCCCGGCCCCGGGACCTCCCACCTCAGTCCCACCTGAGTCCCACACGAATCCACCCGAGGAGCAGAGTGATCGAGTACGCAGTAGCGGTCGGGTCCGACCGCCTGGCCGGACGGCTCTTCGGCCCGTCGTTCGAGTCGCTGGCCGACGTGCCCGCGCACCGCGTGGGCGATGTCCTCACGGAGCTCGACTCGGACGGCGCCCGCCGGACGCTCGCCCGCGCCGATGTGCTGCTGACGGGGTGGGAGACGCCGCAGCTCACGGCCAAGGTGCTGCACCACGCGCCGCGGCTGCGGCGGGTGATCCACCTGGGCGGCTACGCGGCCGGGCTGTTCCCTGACGGGTCGCCCGGGATCACGACGTCGGACGTCGGGGTGGCCAACTCCCTGCCCGTCGCCGAGTACTCGCTGGCGATGATCCTCCTGGCCAACAAGGACACGTTCCGGGCGCAGCGGCTGTACCGGGAGCGCCGGGCCTTCATCGACCGCGAGGCCGAGTTCGAGGTGTCCGGCAACTACGGGCGGACCGTCGGCGTGGTGAGTGCGTCCCGCACGGGGCGCGCCCTGATCGAGCTGCTGCGGCCGTTCCCGGCGCTCCACGTGCTCCTGTACGACCCGTACGTGTCGGAGCAGGAGGCGGCGGAGCTCGGTGTCGAGCCGGTGACCCTGCCCGAGCTGATGAGCAGGAGCGACGTCGTGACGCTGCAGACGCCGGTGCTGCCCGAGACCGTGGGGCTGATCGACGCCGGCCTGCTCGCCCGCATGCCCGACGGGGCGACCCTGATCAACACGGCGCGCGGCGCGATTGTCGACGCCGAGGCGCTCGACCGCGAGCTGGTCACCGGCCGGATCAGCGCGGCGCTCGACGTGACCGATCCCGAGCCGCTACCGCCGTCGTCCCCGCTGTACGACCTGCCGAACGTGCTGCTCACCCCGCACATCGCCGGCTCGATGGGCACCGAGCTGCGCCGGATGGGCGATATGGCGGCCGCTGACCTCGCTCGATACGCGCGGTCGGAGCCGTGACGGATACGATCGCCGGGCCACTGAAAGACTCACCGGAAGAGGGAGGCGAGCGGCGACCATGAACGACTCGGCGCCTTCTCGGGCCGCGCGCCTCGCCGACGTGGCCGAGCTCGCCGGAGTCTCCGCGGCGACGGCGTCGCGTGCCCTGAACGGGAGCGACCGCGGCGTCCGCGAGGCCAACCGGGCCCGGGTGCTCGAGGCGGCCAAGACGCTCGGGTACACCACCAACTTCGCCGCGCAGGCCGTCGCCAAGGGACGCTCGCGAGGGGTGACGCTGGTCGTCAAGGGCATGCCCGACGACTTCGCCAACCCGATCACGGCGGGCGTGGTGGCCGCCGCGGAGCGACGCGGGCTGCCGTTCACGCTCATCTCGGCCGGCACCGACCCGGCCGACCTGGTCGAGGCCGTGAACCTCGCCCGTGGGCACCGGCCCGAGATCCTGATGATCGCCGGCGGCCGGACCAGCGACGACGCCACGATCCCCGCGCTCGTCGAGGCGCTGCAGCGCTACGAGGCCGAGGGCGGCCGGGTCGTGCTCGTGACGCAGAAGGGCCTGCCCTTCGACACCGTCGCCTACGCCAACCGGCAGGGCGGCTACGACATGGCCACCGCGCTGGTGGGCCTCGGGTACCGCGACTTCGCGGTGATCTCCGGGCTCAGGCACGGCCTCACCCAGCGCGACCGCACCGAGGGTTTCGCGGCGGGGCTGGCCGACGCCGGCATCGAGCTCTCCGCGGACCGCGTGCTGATCGGCGAGTTCGACCGGGACGCCGCCTACGCGCTGACCGGCGAGCTGCTGCGGCGCAACATCGCGGTGGACGCCGTCTTCGCCGTGAACGACGCCATGGCCCTCGGGGTGCTCACCTTCCTGCGCGACTCGGGGGACCCGAAACGCGTGGCGGTGGCCGGGTTCGACGACATCAAGGCGCTGCGCGACGTGACGCCCGCCCTGACCACGGTGCGGCTGCCCTGGGAGCAGGTGGCCGACGAGGCGCTGGACCTGGCCCTCGGCCCACGCGGCGACACCCCGCGCACGACGGTGGTCAAGGGCCACGTCATAGTCCGCGAAAGCACCCCGCCGAGGTAGGCGGCTCCGCCTCGGGAGTTGACCACCGCTCCGGTGAACGCCGACCGGTAGATCGCGGCGACCAGCTCCAGGGTGCCAGCCGTCGGCACAGCCCAGCCGTCAGCTCAGCACGGCCTCGAGCTCTGCGGCCACCGCGTCGACAAACCCGTCCGGGGTCCCGGCGGGAAGCAGCCCCGGCAACGCGAGGAGCGCCCGGAGGTCCTCCTCCGCGCCGGCCAGCCCCGCGACGTCGCCCAAACCATCGGACCCGCCCGGCACCTCGGCGGCGCTGACCAGCGCCATCAGCTCCTCGGCCCGCGGGTCGTCGACGCCCTCCCCGGAGTGCGTGCGAAGTCGGACGAACTCGGCCCAGGAGGCCAGGCCGAACGCCACGCCCAGGGGCTCGCGCCCGGCGGCCAGCGCGTCCGCGAGGACGCCGCCCCACCGGAACGGGATCTTCTGGGTGCCGTCCATCGCGACCTGGGCCGTGGTGTGCCCGGTGTGCGGGTTGGCGAACCGGGCCAGGATCTGCTCGCCGTACTGGCTCAGGTCCAGGCCGTCGGGCGGGGAGAGCGTCGGCAGCGCGTCCTCGAAGAGGTACTGCCGGGCGCGCTCGGCGATCCGCGGGTCGGTCACGGCCTGCGCGATCGTCGTGTGCCCGCCGAGCCACCCGGAGTACGCGACCAGCGAGTGCGTCCCGTTGAGGAGCCGCAGCTTGGCCTGCTCGAAGGGCGCCACGTCCTTGGTGAGCGTCGCGCCCGCCGCCTCCCACGCGGGGCGCGGCCCGGCGAACCGGTCCTCGATCACCCACTGCGCGAACGGCTCGCCCACCACGAGGCCCTCGTCCCGCACGCCGAGCGCCCGCTCCACCTCGTCGCGCTGCGCCGGGGTCGTCGCGGGCACGATCCGGTCCACCATCGAGCAGGGGAACGTGACGCGCGCGTCCAGGAAGGCGCGCAGGGCGTCGCCCTCGGCCCCGGGCAGGCCGGCGTCCACGGCCTCGCGCACCAGCCGCTCGAGCACCCGGCCGTTGTCCACCATGTTGTCGCAGGTCAGCACGGTAATGGGCGCCCCGGTGGCGGCCCGCCGCGCGAGCCCGCGCACCAGCAGCCCGATAGCCGAGACGGCGGCCCGGGCCTCCAGCCCGGACCCGCCGGGCGTGCGGGGTTCGACGCCGGCACCGACCTCGTGCTCGGCGGCCAGGGCCGCCAGGTCCCCCGCCACGGAATCGAGATCGAGGGAGCCGTCCGGCGTCCGGGCATAGCCCTTCTCCGTGATCGTGAGGGTGACCACGTGGGTCGACGGCGCCGCGAGCGCCGCCAGCACGCGCTCGGTCTCCTCGGCGGGGTAGGCGACGTCGACCACCGAACCGATCAGCTCGACCGTGGACTCGTGCTCCCCCGCCGTGAGGACCGCGTAGGCCCCGCCCTGGGGGCGGAGCTGGTCGCGGACCGTCGCGGACCGCTGGGTCACGCCGAGGATCCCCCACGAGGTGTCGCCGGTGGCGATCGCCGCCCGTTCCGTGTAGACGGCCTGGTGCGCCCGGTGGAACGCCCCGATGCCGAGGTGGACGATGCCCACCGCCGTCGGCCGCACGGGCGCGTCGATCCCTACGGGGACGCGGTCCCTGTGCAGGCGGTCGTCAGTCATCGCGTGTCTCCTTCACCTGTGCCACGAGCTGCGTCGGGTTCACGAACCGCAGCGCAACCGCGAGCATGACGAGCATGGTCGCTGTATAGATCACCGACATGGCCGAGATGAGCTGCCTCGCCTCGCCACCGCCGGCGGCTGTCATGCCACGGTAGATCGCCACGACGAGTGTGTCCGATCCAGGGCCCGACACGAGGAAGGTCAGCTCGAACAGGCCGACGGTCCGGACGAGCACGAGGATCGCCGCCGCGAGGATACCTGGGACGAGCAGGGGCGCGAGGATCCGCGTGAAGACCTGCCAGGTCCGCGCCCCGCACATCCGGGCCGCCGACTCGATGGCGGGGTTGATCTGCTCGATGAACGGCGTCATGGTCAGGATCACGAACGGCACGGACGGGACCAGGTTGACCAGGACGACGGCGGTCAGCGTGCGGCCCAGCCCGAACGAGTACATGACCGTCGCGAGCGGGATGCCGTACGTGATGGGCGGCATGAGCACCGGCAGCAGGAACAACAGCATGACCGCGCGCTTGCCCGGGAAGTCGCGGCGGGCCAGCACGTAAGCGGCGGGCACGCCCACGGCTATGGAGATCACCACGACGAGCACTGCCACGCCGACGGTGACGCCGATGACCTCGCCCAGGGCGAACCGGTCCCAGGCTTCGGTGTAGCGCTCGGTGGTCAGGCCGTCGGGGAACCAGGTGTCGAACCACTGGCGTCCGAAGGAGTCGACGACCACCGCGATCAGGATCCCGAGCAGGAACACCGCGAACGCGGTCACGCCGGCCCACACGAACCAGGTGGACGGACGGGCGGCGAGCGGCCGCTCCAGCGTCGAAGTCGAGGCGGCCATCAGCCCTTCCCTCCCGTGGTCCCGCGGTACAGCAGCGACCGCAGTCCGAGCACGGCGACCACGACGATCAGCTCGACCGCGCCCATCATGAGCGCGATGGTGGACGCCATCGCGTAGTCGTTCTGTTCCCCGAACGCCCGGAACGCCATGAGCGACATGACGCGGGTCTCGCCCATGGCGTCACCGACCAGCCGCGCCGACGGGAAGACGGAGAACGCGAGCACGAACGTCAGCACGAACGTGGTGGCGAGGCCGGGGGCGAGCAGCGGCAGGACGATCCGCCGGAACCGCTGCCACCAGCCCGCGCCGAGCGTCTTCGCGGCCTGCTCGAGCGACGGGTCGATGCCCGACAGGTAGGACGAGATGAGCAGGAACGCGAACGGGAAGCCGGTGATCACCAGGGAGAACATGACGCCCAGGTAGTTGTTCACCAGCTTGAGCGGCTCGTCGATCAGCCCGATCTCCAGCAGCGCCCGGTTGATCCAGCCCTGCCGTCCCGCGAAGATCAGCAGGCCCTGCGCGGTGAGCACGGTGCCCAGCGTGATCGGCAGCACGAGCAGCGACGTCAGCAGCCGCTTGCCGCGGAACCGGTGCCGCAGCACCATCGCCACCGGGACGGACGCCAGCACGTTGAACAGCGCCGCGGGCAGCGCGAGCCGCATGGTCAGCCCGACGGAGTCGAACACGAACGGGTCGCGGAAGAACGCCACGTAGTTCGCGAAGATCCCGCCGCCCCACTGCTCCCGCATCGCCGCCGTCGGCTGGATGGTGAGCCCGATCCCGTACGAGAACGGGTACACGAACAGCGCGAGCGCCACCACCAGCCCCGGCACCAGCAGGAGCAGGGCCGGGTCCACCCCCCGCTCGGCCAGCCGGTGCCGCAGGCTCGCGGTCGCGCGCCCCGGCCGCTGCCCGACGCCGCTCACGTCCCCCACCCCATGGTTGTGGGCGCACAACCCACCGCGCGGCTCACGCCGCCACCTCCTCGGGGACGACGGCGTCGAGCGACTCCGGGAACACCAGCACCCGCTCGACGGGCGCCGTCAGGGTGACGGGCGCCCCGACCGCCGGGGCCGCCGGAGTGCGCGCGTGCAGCATGGTGTCGCCGGTCTGCACGCCGACGGCGTGCTCGCGCCCGTGGTACTCGACCACGGACACCGCACCGGGGATGGCGCCCCCGCTGGCCGAACCACCCCCGCTGGTCGAGCTTGTCGAGACCCTGGTTTCGACAGGCTCAACCCGCGAGGACGAGAGGACGAAGTCCTCCGGGCGGATCGCCACCCGCACGCCGTCCCCCGCGCCCAGGGCGCCGACCGCGCGGCCGGTGAGCCGGACGCCGTCGCCCGCCGTCCCGGGCAGCTCGACCACCGCCTCGCCCCCGGACGCCGAGACGACGGTCGCGGGCAGGATGTTCCGGTACCCCATGAAGTCCGCGACGTACCAGCTCGTCGGGCTCTCGTAGAGCTCGTCGGGCGTGCCGACCTGCTGCACACGCCCCTCGCGCATGACGACCAGGCGATCCGCCAGGGAGAGCGCCTCCTCCTGGTCGTGCGTCACGTAGATGGTGGTCAGCCCGAGCGACTGGTGCAGACGCCGGATCTCGGTGCGCATGTCGAGCCGGAGCTTCGCGTCCAGGTTCGACAAGGGCTCGTCCATGAGCACCAGCGACGGTTCCAGCACCACCGCGCGCGCGATGGCGACGCGCTGCTGCTGCCCGCCCGAGAGCTGGCCCGGCAGCTTCCTGGCGTGCTCGCCGAGCTTGACCAGCGAGATCGCCTCGCGCACCCGCGACTCGATCTCGGCCCGGGGCAGGCCTTGCATCTGCAGGCCGAACGCGACGTTCTTCTCCACGGACAGGTGCGGGAACAGCGCGTACGACTGGAACACCATGCCGAACCCGCGCCGTTCCGGGGGCAGCGTGTCGATCCGCCTGCCGTCCAGCAGGATCTCGCCGTGCGTCAGCGGGAGCAGACCGGCCAGGCAGTTCAGCGCCGTCGACTTGCCGCAGCCCGACGGCCCGAGCAGGGCGACGAACTCGCCCGACCGGATGGTCAGGTCCAGCCCCGACAGCGCGTCCACCCCGCCGAACCGCCGGCCGACGCCGCGCAGCTCCAGCGACTCGAAGTCACTCACTCCTCTTCCTCCACCTTGCCGCCGCCGACCTCGCGGTCCCAGATGTCGAACGCCTTCACCATGGACTCGGCGTCGAGCGGCACGACGGCGTCCTGCGACTCGATGAGCTCGTCGAACTCGGGCCGGCCGAACTCCTCGATCACGTCCTGCGACTCCTGCGGCGCGAGGTCGAGCGTCGCGCCCTCGACGGCCGGGCCCGGGTAGAAGTAGCCGGCGTCGTACGCCTTGGCGTTCTGCTCCGGGGTGAGCATGTCCTGCAGCAGGAGCAGGATCGCGCTGATCTTGTCCGCGCTCTGCCCCTTCGGGATCGCGGCGTAGTGCGCGTCGGTGACCCACGTGAAGTCGTCGAACGCGGCGGCCTGCAGCGTGTTCGGGAGCTGACCCTCGGCGCGCGGCGCGATCTCCCAGCCGGTCGTGGTGGGGATCATCGACCAGGTGCCGTCGGCCATGTTGGTGATGACCTGGCCTGTGCCCGTGGGGTAGGTGTCGACGTACTGGCCGAGCTCCTTGAGGTACGCCCAGGTCTTGTCCCAGCCGTTCTCGGGGTCGCTCGGGTCCTCGTCCCCCAGGAGGTACGGCAGGCCCATGAGCAGGGTGCGGCCCGGGCCGGAGTTCGCGGGTCGGGCGTACCCGAACTTGCCGGGGTTGGCCTTCGCCCACTCGAGCAGCTCCTGGGGCGTCGCCGGGGGCGTGCCGACGACCTCGGGGTCGTACTGCAGCAGCGGCCCGGACGGGTAGTAGGTCGTCACGATGCCGTAGCCCTCGGCGAGCTCCTGCATCTTGGCGGCCGGCTCCAGGTAGTTCTCCTGGTTCGACACGCGGTCGCCGTAGTCGTCCACCACCGGGATCCACAGGTCCTGGCTGATGCCGGCCGCGAGCCCGTCGTTGCCCGTGAAGACGACGTCGATGGACAGGTTGCCGCTGTCGACCTGCGGCTTGACGATGCCCGTGACGTCGGGCGCGCCGCCGGTCTCCCAGGTGACGGACTCGATGACGTCCGGGTTCTCCTCCACGAACTCGTCGACCATGCCCTCGGTCAGCCGCTGGTTGCCCGCGACGTCCAGGATGTTCAGGGTCACGGGCTCGGAGGGCGTGTCGGGGACGTCGGCGGCGTCGGTGACGGCCCCGCCGCCGTCACCGCCGGGAGGTGCCGGCGGGGTACAGGCGGTCAGCAGGGCCAGCGCCGCGACGCCGACGAGCGCCACGGCCTTCTTCGAGGTGCGCATAGTGCCTTCCTCTCTCTCGGGCTCCTTCGCCCAGGGGATTCGTGCGCCGGGACGGGCGTCAGCTGACCGTCCCGGCAGGGGCGGGTCCTGTGGACCCGCGGATCGTGAGCTCCACGGGGAGCTGTGAGCCCGTCGGCGCACCGCCGCGCAGCCGGGCGAGCAGCAGGTCGACGGCGCGCCGGCCCAGCCGGGCCAGCGGTGCGCGCACCGTCGTGAGGGCGGGCGAGACGAGCGTGGCGAGCTGGACGTCGTCGAACCCCACCACGGACATCTCGCCCGGCACGTCGATGCCGCGGTGCCGCAGCCGGTCCAGGATGCCGAGGGCCATGAGGTCGTTGAACGCGACGACGGCGGTGGCGCCGCTCGCCACCGCGTAGTCGGCGGCCTGGGTGCCGCCCGCGAAGTACGGCTGGAAGTTGCCGAGCTCCGCCAGCTGGACGTCCCAGCGCCCGGCCGCGGCGATCAGCCCGGCGACGCGGCGTCCGCCCGACCAGGACGACGGCGGGCCGGCCGCGATGCCCACCGTCCGGTGCCCGAGCGCATACAGGTGCCCGAGCACCTGCGCGGCGCCGTCGGCGTCGTCCACGCACACGGACGGGATCGGCGGGGTCTCGGAGCCGGGCTCCGGGGGCAGCTCCCGGTTGGCCAGGACGGCGGTCACGCCGACCAGCGCCGCGCGGAGCTCGGCCTCGCCCGACCGCGGGGACGCCACGAGCAGCCCGTCCGTCCGGGTGGCCAGGGCGTCGATCAGCTCGGCCTCGACGTCGGCGTCCTCGTCGGAGTCCGCGACGAAGACCTCGTACCCCTCGGCCCGCGCCCGTGCCTGCACGGCCTTGGTCACCGTCGCGAAGTACGGGTTCTCCAGGTCGGGCACCAGCAGGCCGACGGCGTGGGTGCGCCCGATCCGCAGGCCGCTCGCCGCGCGGTTGGGCCGGTAGCCGAGCTCGGCTGCCGCGCGTGTCACGCGGTCGCGGGTCCCGGCGGCCACGCGCTCCGGCGAGGCGAGGGCGCGCGACACGGTGGAGATCGACACCCCTGCGGCGCGTGCGACGTCGTGCACCGTGACCATGGCACCCCCTCGTGACCGCGACGCTGCGAACGTTTGCACCCTATCGTACGGTTTGACCGCAAACGTTCGCAGCGTCACCAGGACGAGCGCCTAGGATGCGGAAGCGCTTACCCGAACCGGCGACGATGCCCCAGGAGGACCCTGTGACCGACAACTGGACCCTGCACCCCGACCGCGCGCTGCCCGCCGACTCCGTGACGCGGCCGATCGCCCGCGAGATCTACCTGGCGGTGCGGGACCTGCCGATCGTGTCGATGCACGGTCACGTCGACGTCACGGCCTTCGCCGACGACGAGCCGTTCCCCGACCCCGCCCACCTCCTCGTGGTGCCCGACCACTACCTGACGCGGATGCTTGTGTCGCAGGGCGCGAAGCTGCCGGAGCTGGGCGTGGGCCCGGTAGACGGTGGTCTCGACGGGCGGGTCCTGAGCCTGTCGAAGGGCGACCAGCGGACGGAGACCGACCCGCGGGAGATCTTCCGGCGCTTCTGCGCGGGCTGGAAACACTTCCGCGGCACACCCACGCGGTACTGGCTGGAGCACGAGCTCGTCGAGATCTTCGGCGTGACCGTGCACCCCTCGGCCGACACGGCCGACCAGGTCTACGACCAGATCGCCGACTGCCTCGCCGACCCGGCGTTCCGGCCGCGCGCCCTCCTGGACCGGTTCGCCATCGAGACGATCGGCACCACCGACCCCGCCTGGAGCACGCTCGACGAGCACGCCCGCCTCGCCGCCGAGCTGCCCGGCCGCGTGCTGCCGACGTTCCGCCCGGACCCGCTGCTGCACCCGGCCCGGCGGACGTGGCGGGGCGACCTCGAGCGGCTCGCCGCGGCGTCGGGCATCGCCACCGACACCTACGCGGGCTACCTGGCGGCGCTCCGCGAGCGCCGCGCGGCCTTCGTCGCGGCGGGCGGCCGGGCGACGGACCACGGTCACCTCAGCGCGGACACCACCCCGCTGCCCGACGACGTCGCGCGCGCCCTGTTCGACAAGGCGCTGGGCGCCGGGGCACCCACGGACGGCTCGGGGATCAGCGCGGACGAGGAGGCGGCGTTCTCGGCCCACATGCTGTTCCAGATGGCGGCGATGTCCGCCGAGGACGGGCTGGTCATGCAGCTCCACCCGGGCGTGCTGCGCGATCACGACGCCGCCGTCGCCGCCAGGTTCGGGCCGGACAAGGGATACGACATCCCGGTCGTGACCGAGTTCGCGCGGGGCCTGCGGCCGGTGCTGGAGGCGTTCGGGAACTCGGAGAGCTTCCGGATGATCGCCTTCACCGTGGACGAGGACGTGTACTCGCGCGAGCTGGCGCCGCTGGCCGGGGTGTACCCGGCGCTGCGGCTCGGCGCGCCCTGGTGGTTCCTGGACGCACCGGACGCCATGCGCCGGTTCCGCGAGGCGGCCACGGAGACGGCGGGCTTCTCGAACATGTCGGGCTTCGTCGACGACACCCGCGCGTTCTGCTCGATCCCCGCCCGCCACGACCTGGCCCGGAGGGTCGACGCCGGCTACCTCGCCCGGCTGGTGGCGGAGCACCGCCTCGATCTCGACGAGGCCGTGGACACCGCCGCTGACCTGGCCTATCACCTGCCGAAGCTGGCCTACGCGCCCCGCTGACGGCCGCGGTGCCGATGGGGAGCGACGCTAGGGTGGAGACTCCCGCATATCTGTACATGAATCGCGAGACGGACGGGACGACGACCCATGACCGGTGCTTCTCCGCGCTCTACCCATGCACCCCACCCGGCCTGGCTGCCCGATGACGCGTTCGCCGCGATCGGCAGACGCCGGGTGGTGGTCGCGGGCGACGGCGCCCTCGCGGGCACGGTCGCGGAGGAGGTGGCGGCTGCCACCGCACGGTTCGGCGGAGCGTTCTCCCGCCTCGAGGTGGGCGACGGCGTGGCCGACGCCGAGCTGGTGCTGACGCTCGCGCCGCCGCTGGACGAGCCGATCGAGACCATCCGGATCGCGGCCGGCTCGACCCCGTCGGCCGGCTCGACCGACGAGGGCCCGGCCACCCGGCACGACGACGCCGACGAGAGCTTCCGGTTCACGCGGGAGGCGGGCTCCGTCGTCGTGCAGGCGCCGACCGACATCGGGCTGCTCCGCGGGCTGTTCCACCTGGTGCGCCTGGGCGAGGCGGCGTTCGAGGGGCCCGACGCCGACGAGACGCACGCCCCCGCCACGGACCTGCGGATGCTCGACCACTGGGACAACGTGGACGCACACCCGACGATGGGCCAGGTGGAGCGCGGGTACTCCGGCGGCTCGATCTTCTACGACAACGGCTTCGTCCGCGCCGACCTGTCGCGCGTCGAGCGCTACGCGCGGCTGCTGGCCGCGGTCGGGATCAACCGCGTGGCGATCAACAACGTCAACGTGAACGAGCACGAGGCCCGGCTGCTGACCGACGACCTGGGCGACGTCGTCCGGATCGCCGCCGTGTTCCGGCGGTGGGGCATCCGGGTGCACCTGTCGGTGTCGTTCGCCTCGCCCATCGCCCTCGGCGGGCTCACCACCTCGGACCCGCTCGACCGGGACGTGGCGCACTGGTGGGTCCGGGCGGCGGCGCGGGTGTGGGACGCGATCCCGGACTTCGGCGGGTTCGTCGTGAAGGCCGACTCCGAGGGCCAGCCCGGGCCGTTCGCCTACGGCCGCACCCACGCCGACGGCGCGAACATGCTGGCCGCCGCCGTCGAGCCGCACGAGGGCCTGATCCACTGGCGGGCGTTCGTCTACGACCACCGGCAGGACTGGCGGGACCGGACGACGGACCGCGCCCGCGCCGCGTACGACCACTTCCATCCGCTGGACGGCGCCTTCTCCGGCAACGTGATCGTGCAGGTCAAGTACGGCCCGCTCGACTTCCAGGTGCGCGAGCCGGTCTCGCCCGTCCTGGCGGCCATGCCGCAGACACGGATCGCCCTGGAGCTGCAGGTCACCCAGGAGTACTCGGGCCAGCAGCGGCACGCCGTCTACCTCGGGCCGCAGTGGAGCCAGATCCTCGGCTTCCGCTTCTGGGAGGCCGCGGGCCGGGACGGCGGCTCGCCCACCGTGGCGGACCTCGCCACCGGCCGCGGCAAGGCCGCGGAGGACCCGGGCACCGGCACGTGGCGCAAGCCCGCCGGCGGGTTCGCCGCCGTCTCGAACGTCGGCGACGACGAGTTCTGGACGGGGCACCCGTTCGCCCAGGCCAACCTGTACGCCTATGGACGGTTGTGCTGGGACCCGACGCTCGACCCGGGCGCGCTGCTCGACGAGTGGGTGAGCCTCACGTTCCCGGGCGAGGCCGACGCCGTCGGGCAGGCCGTGCATGCCGTGCTGGACCGGTCATGGGAGACGTACGAGCAGTACACGGCCCCGCTCGGGGTGGGCTTCATGGTGCGCCCCGGCCATCACTACGGGCCCGACGTCGACGGGTACGAGTACACGCCGTGGGGCACCTACCACTTCGCGGACCGGGACGGGATCGGCGTGGACCGGACGGTCCGCACCGGGACCGGGTACGCCGGGCAGTACCCCTCGCCGTGGCGCGAGACCTACGAGTCGCTGTCGACCTGCCCCGACGAGCTGCTGCTGTTCTTCCACCACGTGCCGTACACGCACGTGCTGCACAGCGGGAAGACGGTGATCCAGCACATCTACGACACCCACTTCGAGGGCGTGGCGCGGGTGGAACGGATGATCGGCGCGTGGTCGGCGGTCTCGACGCTCGTGGACCCGCGTTTCTCCGAGCGGGTCGCGGAGCGGTTCGCCGAGCAGCTCCGCAGCGCGACCGAGTGGCGGGACCAACTTAATACGTACTTCTTCAGGAAGTCCGGCATCGCCGACGAACGAGGACGATCCATCTACTGAACCGGGTGAACTCCAGTAACGCTTCGGCTACGCGGACATCGGTACCGCGCGGCGGGGCGTCACCACCTGTGTAATCGAGGTTTCCCTCACACCTGGTGGTTTCCCCCATGCGTGCCGTTGTACCCCCCTCACCGGCCGCCCCCGCGGCCAGCCGTCCGCACCTCACCGAGGTGCACGGCATGCGCGGCCTGGCCCTCCTGCTGGTGGTGCTCTTCCACCTGTTCGGCGGGGGACGCGTGTCCGGCGGCGTCGACGTCTTCCTCGTGGTCTCCGGGTTCCTCGTCACCGGATCGCTCCTGCGCCGGGCCGAGACGAACGCCCTCCGGCTCAGCGCCGTCTACGCGCGGAACCTGGGACGTCTGGCGCCGTCGGCCCTCGTGGTGCTCGGGGCCGTGGCCGTCGCCGCGTGGCTGCTGCTCCCCAGCGGGCGGTGGCTGGAGGTGTGGCGACAGGTGGTGGCGTCCGGTCTCTACGTCGAGAACTGGGACCTGATCTCGAACTCGCTCTCCTACGGCGCGGCCGGACCGGCGACCAGCCCGCTCCAGCATTTCTGGTCGCTGTCCGTGCAGGGGCAGTTCCTGCTGGCCTGGCCGGCCGTGGTGCTCGTCGTGGCGTGGCTGTGCCGACGGGCGCGCGTCCAGGTCCGGCGTGGGCTCGCGATGGTCGCCGCGGTCGCGTCCGCCGCCTCGTTCGCCTACGCGCTGTACCTCACCGGAGTGCTGCAGCCCACCGCCTACTTCCACACCGCCACCCGGTTCTGGGAGCTCGGCGCCGGCGCGCTGCTCGCGCTCGTCCCGCTCCGCGGCGGCGCCGCCCTGCGCGCCGTGGGCGCCTGGGTCGGGCTCGGCCTCATCGTCTCGTCGGGCTTCCTGCTCGACGGCGGGACGCTGTTCCCCGGGCCATGGACGCTCTGGCCGGTGACGGGCGCGATGCTGGTGCTCGCGGGCGCCGGCACCACCGCGGCATGGAGCCCGCGCCGGATGCTCGAGCTGGCGCCGCTGCGGTTCATCGCCGACATCTCGTACGAGCTGTACCTGTGGCACTGGCCGGTGCTCATCTTCTACCTGGCCGTCCGCGACTTCCCGGCCGTGGGGCTAAAGGGCGCGACCCTGGTGCTGACCGTGTCGCTGATCCTCGCGTGGGTCACCCGCGAGGTGGTCGCGCGGCCCGTGAGCCTCGCGCTGCCGCGCAGCATGACCCCGGCGCGGTCGGCCGGCACGCTGCTGGCCGCCGGCGTCGCGATGGCGCTCGTCCTCGTGCCGACGCTCGTGGCGAGCGTCGACCTGCGAGAGCGCGAGGCGGCACAGCTCGAGGCGCTCCAGCACCTCGGCGTCGAGTACACGGGGGCCGGGGCGCTGACCGCACGGGGGACGGACGCCTCGTCGGGCACGCCATCCTCCGTGAGCGGCGCCTCGGTCCGCGAGGTGTCCCAGGAGGTGCCCGTGCGGCCCGACCCCGAGCTCGCGAAGACCGACGAGACCCGGGTGGACCACAACGAGGAGTGCATCCAGGAGCACGGCGACGGCCCCGGCCTCGACCAGGTGCGGATGTGCACTCTCCACGACCCCGCCGAGCCCACGCGGACGGTGCTCCTCGCCGGCGGTTCCCACACCTACCAGTGGGCGGCGGCAGTGAATCGGCTGGCGCGGGAGAACGGCTGGCGCGTCCTGGTCGCCGGGAAGGGGCAGTGCCGCCTGAAGTACGAGCCGGTACCGACCGACGACTGCGCGCGCTGGAGCGCGAACGTGCTGGTCGAGGCGGACTCCCTGGACCTCGACGCGGTGTTCGTGACCGGCTCGCGCACCCACGAGGACCAGCTGGAGTTCGTCATACCCGAGGAGGTGGCAGCCTGGCAGCAGCTCGACGCCGCCGGCATCCCGGTGGTCACGATCCGCGACAACCCGCGGTTCAACTGGAGCCCGCCGAACTGCGTGCGGGGGAACGGGCGCGACGCGCCCCGGTGCGCCCTGGACCGGTCCGAGGTGTTCGCGAAGAGCAATCCCGTGGAGGACTTCCCGGGCGTGCCCACGACCGCCGGGCACGTGGACCTCTCGGACGTGCTCTGCAAGCCCCGGTGGTGCCCGCCCGTGGTCGGGAACGTGATGGTCTACCGGGACGGCTCGCACCTGACCGCTACCTACCTGCGCACGCTCACCCCGGCGCTCGCCACGGCGGTGCGGCACGCGGCGCCGTGGCTGTACTGACGGCCGGGCCTGGCCTGGTCCGTCGGGCGTCGGGCCGTCGCGGGGCTACCGTCCCGTCGGAGTCACGCGCGGCACGTGCCGCGTGTGACTGAAGGTGCCCTTGCCGAAGGCCAGCACCTTGTCCGGTTCCACGGCGAACACGAGCGCGGGGTCGCCGATGTCGTTGCGGAACACGTCGTCGTCCTGCTCGAAGTGCCATCGGCCGTCCCACTTGGTGCGCCAGGCCGCCGCGAGCCGCGCCAACGTGTCCCGGTCGATGACGCGCCTGGCCTCGCCCTCGACCATGACGTCCAGTCCTTCGTCCCAGGTGTTGTTGCCGGTGGTCAGCACGACGTGCGGGTTGCGCACGAGGTTGACGGCCTTCTGCTCCTCGGGGCCGGTCGTGAAGTGCAGCGCCCCATCGAGCCAGACGGCGACGAGCGGCGTGACGTGCGGGCGGCCGTCGGCGCGCACGGTGGCCAGCCAGGTGATCTGGGCGTTCTCGAGCACCTCCCGGGTCGCCTCCCAGCTGGTCGGCTCGGCGTCGGTGTCGCTGAACCGGGCATCGAGAGTGGTCACTGGGTCGTTCATGGCCGTGCTCCTCAGGGTTGGGTCGGTCGGGGTCGGGTCGGTCGGGGCCGCTCACGACATCGACGACGAGCTCACCCCGGTGGACGACGGCCACCTGGACGCCGAGCTCCGCGCCGTCCGCCGTCAGGTGGTCGACGGCCTCCTGGACGCGGGCCTGTGCGTCGCTGTTCCCCATGCTGTGTCCGACGGTGCGCCGGGCGAAAAGTCATCGGTGCCCATCCGGTGATCCCCGACGCCCTTGGCGTACGATAGTCGGATAGTAGGAATCTCTCACCGGAGGCTGCCATGACCATTCTGACTCTTCGGCCCAAGAACCAGGTGACAGTCCCCAAGGACATCGCCGAGGCTGCCGGCCTGCATGTCGGTGACGCCCTCGACTTCACAGTCGTCGACGGTGCAGTGGTGATCTCCAAGGTCGAGCTCGGTCGACGGGCAGAGGACACTCGCCCCACGGTCGAGGACTGGCTCGCCGCGGCCAACTACGTCGGCAAGCGTGACCGAGAGCTCCTGAACCGGCTCGCGCAGTGACGCACCTCGTCCCAGCGCACATCGCGCTGCGGATGTTCGAGGCCGCGGAAGGACTGAAGCCCGTCGTCCGCGACCTCGGGCTCCTCGAGTCCTCGCTGGCCCGCGCGAGCATGACGTCGTACGGCCAGGAGCTCTACCCGGGAATCCACCTCAAGATGGCGGCAACGCTCGACTCGGTGAACCGGAACCACCCGCTCGTCGACGGCAACAAGCGACTCGCTTGGATCGTCGTCGCGGCCACGTACCGCGTCAACGGCTACCCGGACCTTGCAGGCACGGTCGAGGAGCACGAGGCGCTCGTGCTGAAAGTCGCGTCCGACCACCCAGAGCTGGACTGGATAGCAGCTGAGCTGGAGTCGATGTTCGAGCCCGACGCCTGATCATGCCAGCCAGGCGCCTCGCGATCCGTAGCGCAGGAAGTCCGCGATCTGTCCAGTACGGAGCCTGCGGAATGTAGCGTAGATGGCCGGCAATCGATAGCACAGCGGGGATCAACCATCTGCCCGATGGACGCGCAGACCGGTCCGTTGGTCTAGTGGAGACCGGTCCGTTGGTCTAGTAGAGGTCCGGCCGGAGCTGGCATTACCCGGTGGTCATCCGAGGCGCGTACATGATGACCGCTACGCCGGCGAGGCAGATGAGCGCCCCGATGACGTCCCAGCGGTCGGGGCGGAAGCCGTCGACGGCCATGCCCCAGACGAGGGAGCCCGCCACGAAGATGCCGCCGTAGGCGGCGAGGATGCGGCCGAAGTGGGCGTCGGGCTGGAGCGTGGCGAAGAACCCGTACAGGCCCAGTGCGATCACCCCGGCGCCGATCCAGAGCCAGCCCTTGTGCTCGCGGACGCCCTGCCACACGAGCCAGGCGCCGCCGATCTCGAACACGGCCGCGGCGACGAACAGGACGATCGAGCGGGTCACGTTCATGCAGCGACGGTAACCCTCGATCGGTCCGGCGGGGCCAAGCCCGGACACGCCACTGCGGCCGTCGCGCACGAAGGGCTGGGGGCCCTTCGTGCGCGACGGGTGCGGCGCACCTGGACGGGACCGCGAGGACGCGGCGCCGTCGGCTGACCGTGTCGTCAGCGCGCCTTGCGGTCGAGGGCGGCGACCTCGCGGACGGACTCGGCGATGGCCCGGAAGTCCTTCTTCAGGATCGCGCCGTGGTTGCTGGTGACCTTGGCGCCGACCTTGATGTTCGGGTTGCGGGCCGTCACCCCGTCGAGGCTGGCACGGATGACCTCCTGCTCGTCACCCTTGCTGCCGAGCGACGTGCCCGAGGCGACGACGTACCGCGTCGGGACGGTGGTCCGGTCGAGCACGGGGCCGAGCTCGGCCGCCCGGGAGATCTTGCCGAGCTCGATGTTGCTGTCGGCCTGCTGGTCGGCAGACATCCGCGGGGTGATGCCCGTCAGCCGGAGCGGGACCATGAACCAGCTCATCTGGCGGAACATCTTGCGAATGCGTACCTCCATGGCGTCGTCCAGCCAGTCGTGCGGGAACGCGCCGTCCACCAGCACCGCGCCCATGGCGCGGTCCGGGTTCCGGTCGGCCCAGTGCGCCGCGACGACCGCCCCGTAGGACCAGCCCACCAGCAGTGCCCGCTCCACACCGCGGGCCGCGAGGACAGCGTCGACGTCGCGGACCGCGGCCTCGAAGGAGTAGTCGGCCGAGGTCTTGGACTTCTTGCCGCGGGCCCGCTCGTCGAAGGTGATGTGGCGGAAGCCGGTGCCCAGCTCGGCGACGACGCGCCGCCAGTAACCCTGGGTGGCGAACTGGCCGTTGCAGTAGATGACGGGGATGCCCGGGCCGCCGGTGTCGGTGACGGCCAGGGCCGTGTCGTCGACCGGCACCATGCCGGTCCACGTAGAGCTGGTCGAGGACGTGCTGTCGTTCGTCATGTTCTGCTCCTGGTCGTATCGAGAAGTGCGGGTTTTCGGGGGCTGCAGGCGTCAGACACTGCAGAGGCTCAGAGGCTGTGGGCGGTGATGTCGCCCTGCATGGTGGTGGCGCGGATGTCGAGCTCGACGGCGCCGTCGTTCTTGAGGGAGCTGCTGACGCGGCCCTGGCTGGTGCCGGCGTCCAGAGCGGCCGAGACGCCGGGGGCGGCGCCGACCGAGATGTGGCCGGACTGGGTGCTGAGCACGACCGTGCCGCTGGTGGCCTCGGCGACCCGGATGTCGCCCCGCTGGGTGCTGATCTGTGCGGGGCCGGTCAGGCGGCCGACCTCGACGTCGCCGTCCATGGTGCTCAGGCGAACGCTGGTGGCCTCGTCGATCTTGATCTGGTGGTACGCGCCCTCGAAGACGACCTCGCCCAGGCGGCCGACGCCGCGCAGCTCGGAGCTGGCGGAGGCGGCCTCGACGCGGGAGCCGGCGGGCAGCTGGACCGTGACCTCGACGGCCCCGGTCGGGCCGACGAGCTGGCTCTTCGGCTCGGGGGCGCTGACCCGCAGGACGCCGTCGGCGTAGGTGACGGTGGTCTGCTCGGCGGCCTGGACGTCGCGGCCCTTGGCGGCGTTGGCCGGCCGGACCTCGACAGTGGTGTCGGTGCGGTCCGCGGCGATGACCTGGACCCGCCCGGCGGGGGTGTCGATGACGGCGGAGATGGCGGCGGGGGTGTTGAACGTGTTCATGGCGATCGGCTCCTGTGCTGGGTGCTGCTCGTTGTTTCTGATACCGGAAACGCTACGTTGCTTTCCAGATCTGGACAACCACCTCGTTGCACCGTGGTCCCGTTTATGCAGGTCAGACCGCTAATATTGTTGCAACGGTTCAGAATGCAACGCAACGTAGTCAACGCAAATGTTGCAATGGGTCAGAAGTGAACGCTAGAGTGAGGGCACCAGGGAGCACCGCAAAGGACCGCCGAGGAGGTCGTCATGCCGGGAGGCAGGCTCACCAAGCAGGAACGCCAGCAGATCGCGCTGGGGCTGGCCGACAGCCAGCCCTACGCGGAGATCGCTCGCGGCCTCGACCGGCCGACCTCGACGGTCACCCGTGAGGTGATGCGCAACGGCGGTCCCACCGCCTACCGAGCCGACCTGGCGCACCGCGCCACCGAACGCCGCACGCGCCGGCGCAGGCCCGCGTCCCCGCGACCGGCGGCGCCCCCGCAGGCACACGGGCGCGACGCCGCGGCCGTGGCGGACTACGAGGAGACCCTCACCACCGTCCTCATGGGTTCCGGCCTGCCCCGGATGACGGCACGGGTGCTGACCTGCCTGTTCGTCAGCGACACGGGCAGCCTCACCGCGTCCGAGCTCGCCCGCCACCTCCAGGTCAGCCCGGCGTCGGTCTCCAAGGCGATCTCGTTCCTGGAGAGCCAGAGCCTCGTCCGCCGGGAACGCGCCGACGGCCGGCGGGACCGCTACGTCGTCGACAACGAGCTCTTCTACCAGGCGACGATCGCGGGCGCTCGGGCCAACACCGCGCTCGCCGAGACCGCACGGCAGGGCGTCCGGGTTCTCGGCCCGCACACCCCCGCCGCGGCCCGCCTGGAGAACATCGCCCGCTTCATGGACTTCGTCGGCGAGAGCATCGCCCGCGCGGCGGAGCAGGCCCGCGAGATCCTCCACGCCCAGGCCGCGCCGCCGTCGGACAACGCGGCGCCGCCGTCGGACGAGACCGCTCCGGGCCCGGACCGCCAATAGCCGGCGGACCGGCTACACGGGCGTGTCCCCCGGCACCTTCCGGTCCTCGACCTGAGCGCGCGCGGGCAGGCCGATGTCCCAGAACTGGATGGTCTGCAGGGTCCAGAAGAGCGCGAAGATCAGCATCATCACGGTCTCGACCACGAACAGCGTCTGCGGGAACAGCTCCGGGTAATACCTGTCGAGCACCACCATGGTCGCGAGCCCGACGACGAGCACGGTGGCCATCAGCACGGCTATCCACCGGTACCAGACCCGGTATGCGGCGGCCGACATGCCGCGCAGCCGCTCGAGCGCCTGGGCGGTGACCGCGTGGTCCGAGCCGTTGATCCAGGCGACGCCGACGAGGCAGGCGAACAGCAGGACCGCCGCGGCGTAGTGCGCCACCGCCAGGAAGCTCGCGGGCCAGGCCAGGAGCCACACGCCCGTCGCCGCCCAGGTCAGCCAGGTCAGCCACAGGTCAAAGCCTTCGCGGCGGAGCAGGTCGCGACGGCGCGGCCAGGTCGACAGCAGCACGACCAGGCCGCCGACCAGGAGCAGCGTCCCCACGTTGTTGCCGACCCGCTCGGGCATGTCGAGGCAGTACGGCTCGTCGGTGCACATCGCGGCGTCGAGCGGCGTCGGCACGAAGGCCACGGCGAACGCGAACATGCCGGCGAAGTTGAGCAGCACCTCCTCGGCACCGCGCCGCCCCTTGATCGCGATGAGGCACGTCCCGATGCCGACCAGCGTGCCCACGAAGATGCTCTGCACGGGCGAGTAGAAGTACGCACTGATCGACGCGTGCCACCACTCCTCGCCCGACCCGAGCCGCCCGTGGTCCGCGACGATCTGCATGACCAGCGACACGAACAGCACCAGCACCACTGCCACTATCGCCACCCGCAGATAGCGATAGGTCAGCCGTGCCGGGTCCCCCTGCTTGATTGCCATGGGCACACTTTGGCGCAAGAACCCCAGATCGGACAATGGGGGTGCGCGATGTCAGAACTGCGAGGGCAGGGCAGCGAACCTACGGGTGAAGTCCAGCGAATCTGCGAGATCCGTCTTGCTCAACCGGCCGAGGTGAACCGCTCCTCGACGTCCGACAGCAGGGGCCGCGCGTTGCGCAGGACGAGGGCGAGCCAGATCGCCGCGAGCAGGCCGAACACCGCCTCCGTGGTCAGCAGGACGATCCCGGCGGCGAGGACCAGCAGCGAGAGCGAGCCCAGCGTGACGAGCGGCCGCGCGCCCAGGAAGTGCGCCGCGAGGCGCGCCGTGTCCCGGGTCCGGAAGCCGAAGAACGACACGATCACCAGCGCGTTCACCATCCACAGGAGCAGCCCCGCCCCGATCACGACCAGCGCGCCCGCGTACCAGCCGGGCACGCCGCCCGCGCCGACGTTCGCCAGCCCCAGCAGGATCACCACCCCGGCGACCAGCCCCGGCACCCACACCTTCAGGGCGTCCGCCCAGTTCAGCCGGTATCCCCGCCAGAACGACGACGCCGGGGTGAGCCCCTCCGCCTTGGTCCGGTCGCGCAGTGCGAACAGCGCCGCCGACACCGCGGGCCCCACCGGCACCAGGCACAGCGCGAACAGGACCGCGTTACCCGGCGTGCGCGCCAGGAAGAGCGACACCAGCGCCCCCGGCAGGACCGCGACGACGAGCATCACCTCGACAATCAGGTACCAGTAGACGACGGCGGTCGCGCGGCCGAGCACACCCTCCCCGAACTCGCGCCGCACCCCCTCGCGGGGCCCGGGCCCTCCGCCGGGGCTCACGCCGGGTCTCCCGGTGGGTCCTCGCGCAGCAGCACCACGTCGGTCGGGTTGAGCACCAGGGTCTCTCCTCGTCGCACGGTCCGTCCGGTCAGCAGGTCGACGCCGGACCCCCACCTCGTTGTGGAACGTTTTCGAAACTATCGACGCTACTGCCGACAGTGTTTCCGTCTGGGACATTAGGGTGAGAAACGTCGGATCGTCAAGACTGGCCGCAGATCTGGCGGTTACGATCGAGAAGCGGTGTACCGTCAGTTCGAAAGTTCCGCGAACAACAGCGAAAGGTGGAATGCGATGACCAGCGTGCGCCCGGGCCCCACCATCGCGTCGATCGCGAGCGAGCTCGGCCTGTCGGTGCCCACGGTCTCCAAGGTGCTCAACGGCCGGGCCGACGTCGCCCCCGCCACCCGCGACCGCGTCGAGGCGGCGCTGGAGCGGCACCAGTACCGGCGGCGGCGTCCGGCCACCGCGCCGGCCGGCACCGGGCTGATCGACCTCGTCTTCCACCAACTCGGCTCGGCCTGGTCCATGGAGATCATCCGGGGCGTCGAGGACGCCGCGGCGGAGGCGCGCATCAGCGTGATCCTGTCCGAGCTGGGCGGCGAGCACCGCCCGCCCGCCCGGTGGCTCGACACCACCATCGCGCGCCCGCCGCTGGGCGTGCTGCTCGTCGCCGCGAACCTGTCCGACGGGCAGCACCAGCAGCTCGACCGGCGCAACATCCCGTACGTGGTGATCGACACCGACGGCGAGCCCCCGGCCGACGTCGCCTCCGTGGGCTCCGACAACTGGAACGGCGGGCTGGCGGCCACGCGGCACCTGCTCGCGCTGGGCCACCGCCGCATCGCGATGATCACCGGGCCATGGGACATGCTGTGCAGCCGGGCCCGGGTGGACGGGTTCCGTTCGGCGCACGAGGAGGCCGGCGCCGTCGTCGACCCCGCGCTCGTGCGGGAAGGCAACTTCTATGTGGAGGCCGGCTTCGACCAGGGCCTGGACCTGCTGTCCCTGCCGGACCGCCCGACGGCGGTGTTCGCCGGCTCCGACATGCAGGCCCTCGGGGTGCTCCGGGCCGCGCACCAGCTCGGGCTGCGCGTGCCCGAGGACCTGTCGGTGGTCGGCTACGACGACCTGCCGCTCGCGTCCTGGGTCGGCCCGCCGCTGACCACCGTGCGGCAGCCGCTCGGCGAGATGGGAGCGGCCGCCACGCAGATCCTGCTCGACATCGCACGCGGCCGTTCCCCGAAGGTCCGCCGCCTCAACCTCTCCACGGAGCTGGTCGTCAGAGACTCGACGGCGCCGCTGACCTGACTCCCCGCTGGTCGAGCGCCCCGCTGGTCGAGCCCCCCGCTGGTCGAGCGCCCCGCTGGTCGAGCTTGTCGAGACCTGGTGAGGTCTCGACAAGCTCGACCAACGGCGGCGGGCGGTCGGGGTCAGATCGAGCGCGCGTGCTCCGCCAGGCGGTCGAAGGCCGCGTCCAGGTCGGCGTCCACTACTTGCGCCTCGGGGTGGGCGTCGAACCAGGACATCTGCTCCTCGGCGCCGATGTCGTACGTGATGGTGGTGCCGAACTCCGGCACGAGCGTGCGCACCTTGGAGATGTCGAAGACCATCGAGTGCGCCTTGTCGCCGACCAGGCCGTCGCCGATCTCGGGCAGCACGCGGGCTATCGTCTCGGAGGCCACGTGCACCAGGTCCAGGCTGCGCACGCCCGCCGCCTCGCCGAGCCACGTGTAGATCTGGTCCCACGTCGGCGCGTGCGTGCCGGTGATGTGAAACGTCTCCCCCACGGCGAGCGGGTGACCGAGCAGGCCCACGAACCCGACCGCGAAGTCCTCGGTGTGCGTGAGCGTCCACAGCGACGTGCCGTCGCCGTGGACCACCACGGGCTTCCCGGAGCGCATCCGGGCCACGTCGGTCCAGCCGCCCGACGTCGGCAGCAGCGTGCGGTCGTACGTGTGCGACGGCCGCACGATCGTCACCGGGAACCCGCTCTCCCGGTACTCCCGGACCAGCAGGTCCTCGCACGCGATCTTGTCCCGCGAGTACTGCCAGAACGGGTTGCGCAGCGGCGTCGACTCCCGGACCGGCAGCCCCGCCGGCGGCGTCTGGTACGCCGATGCCGACGAGATGAACACGTACTGCCCGGTCCGCCCGGCGAACTGCGCGACATCGCGCACCACGTGCTCCGGGGTGAACGCGCGGAACTGCGCGACGACGTCGAACTCCCGGCCGCCCAGCGCCGTGGCCACTCCCTGGGCGTCGTTCGCGTCCGCGACGAGCGTCTCCACGTCCGCCGGAAGCGCACGGGCCGAGGATCTGCCTCGGTTGAGCACCGTCACCCGGTGCCCGAGCCGCGCGGCACGGGCCACCGAGGCATGGCTGATGATTCCGCTTCCACCGATGAACAGGATGCTCTTGGACGACATGGCCTCAATCCTTGCACCATCCGGGCTGGTCAGCGCTGCACGCGGGCGCTTCCTCCACGGGCCAGCTTGGCCACCTCCGCGAGCGTCACCATGGTGGTGTCGCCCGGGGTGGTCATCGCGAGCGCTCCGTGCGCCGCGCCGTACTCGACGGCCTCCTGGAGGGAGCTCAGCTCCATGAGCCCGTACGCCAGGCCGGAGGCGAACGAGTCGCCGCCGCCGACGCGGTCGAAGATCTCCAGGTCCGCCCGGTGCGTGGCCTCGGCGAAGCCCTCCTTGCGCGACCACGCGACGGCGCCCCAGTCGTTGCGCGACGCGGAACGCACCCCACGCAGGGTCGTGGCGATCACCTGGAAGTTCGGGTACGCCTCGGACGCCGTCTCGATCATCGAGCGGAACGCGCCGGTGTCCAGGTCGGTCAGGTTCTCGTCGACGCCCTCGACCTCGAAGCCGAGCGAGGCGGTGAAGTCCTCCTCGTTGCCGATCATCACGTCCACGTGCCGGGCGAGACGCCGGTTGACCTCCCGCGCGCGCTCCTCCCCGCCGATGCCCTTCCACAGCGAGGGCCGGTAGTTCAGGTCGTACGACACGATGGTGCCGTGCCGGCGGGCGGCGGCCATCGCGGCCTCGGCGACGTCCGCGCTGCTCTCGGAGAGCGCCGCGAAGATGCCGCCCGTGTGCAGCCAGCGCACGCCGCGGGAGAACAGCGCGTCCCAGTCGACGTCGTCGGGCCGCATCTGCGCGATGGCGGTGTGGCCGCGGTCGCTCACGCCGACGGCGCCGCGTGCGCCGAAGCCGCGCTCGGTGAAGTTGAGGCCGTTGCGCACCTCGCGGCCGATGCCGTCGTACGGCACCCACCGCACGTACTGCGTGTCGAGGCCGCCGGTCAGCATGAAGTCCTCGACCAGCCGGCCGATCTCGTTGTCGGCGAGCGCGGTGACGATCGCGCCGCGCAGGCCGAAGCAGCGGCGCAGACCGCGCGCCACGTTGTACTCGCCGCCGCCCTCCCAGACGTCGAAGCTGCGGGCGGTGCGGACGCGGCGGTTGCCCGGGTCGAGGCGGAGCATCACCTCGCCGAGGGCTACGACGTCGTAGGCGCTCTCGGCGGCGGGGCGGACGTTGAGCGAGGTCATCGGTTGTTCTCCTCGGTGGTCGAGCTTGTCGAGGCCGCGCGGCCGTCGATCTGCGCCGCGAGCGCCACGGCCTCGCGGGTGCGGCGGGTGATCTCGTCCCAGTCGCCCGCGGTGACGAGCTTGCGGTCGACCATCCACGAGCCGCCGACCGCGAGCACCGGCGGCAGGGTCAGGTAGTCGGCCAGGTTGGCGGTGCTGACGCCGCCCGTCGGCACGAACCGCAGCCCCGGGAACGGCGCGGAGAACGCCTTGATCGCGGCAGGTCCGCCGACGACGGACGCGGGGAACAGCTTGACGACGTCGACCCCCAGGTCGAGCGCCGCCATGATCTCCGACGGCGTCGCCACGCCCGGCAGCACGGGGATGCCGTGCGCCTGCGCGCGCCGCACGACGGCGGCCGACAGCCCCGGGGACACGATGTAGCGGGCTCCGGCCGCGGCGACGTCGTCCACCTGCCGCGTGGTGGTCACAGTGCCCGCGCCGACGACGACGTCGGGCCGGTTCTTCGCGACCGCCCGGATGGCGTCGAGGCCGCCCGCGAGCCGCAGCGTGATCTCGGCGACGGGAAGGCCGCCCGCGACCAGCGCGTCGGCTAGGCGGGCGCCTTCGTCGGCGCCGTCGACCACGACCACCGGAACCAGCCGGTGCGCGGCGAGGGTCTCGAGGACTGTGCTGTCCGCGGATGACATCCGATCTCCGTTTCGCTATGGTGAACGCCTGTTGTTCACTGCGAAACGCATGCTACGTGAGGGAGCCCGATGGAAGCCAGTCCGCTCGGCGGCGTCGACAAGGCGCTCCTCGCGCTCGACACGCTCGCGGGCTTCGGCGCCGCGGGCGCCCCGCTGGCGACGCTCGCCCAGGCGGTCGGCGTCAGCAAGCCCACGCTGCACCGCACGCTCGCCGCGCTGCGGCACCGCGGCTACGCCGAGCAGACGCCGGACGGCGCCTACCGGCTGGGCCCCGCCGCGCTCGCCCTCGGGAGCACCTACCTGGCCGAGGAGAACCTGCCCGCGCTGCTGCACCCGGCCCTGACGGCACTCAGCGAGAAGACCGACGAGCTGGTGCACCTCGGGGTGCTCGCCGGGCGCGAGGTCGTCTACCTGGACAAGGTCGAGCCGCAGCGCGCGGTGCGCGTGTGGTCTGCCGTCGGACGGCGGCGCGCGGCCGCGACGACGGCGCTGGGTCGCGCGCTCCTGTCGGTCCAGGAGCTCGACGACGCGGCGCTCGCCCGGTTCGCCGGCGAGGACGCCCGCCCCGAGCGCCTGCGTGAGGCCCTGTCGGAGGCCCGGACCACCGGGATCGCGGGGGAGACGGAAGAGAACGAGCCGGGCATCGCCTGCATAGCGGTCCCGCTGCTGCGGGCTGGGCGTGCGGTCGCCGCGGTCAGCATCACCGCCCCGGCCGAGCGCCTCCGGGGCGCCGCCCGCGCCGACCGGGTAGCGGCCCTCCGGAACGTCCTCCCCGCCCTCCTCCCGGCAGGCCTCACGACTCGTTGAGTGCGGGCTATTTGCGCTCTCCGAGGCCCGAACAGCGCAAATACCCAGCACTCACGGGAATGGACGACGAAGGCCCGGCCACCCCTCTCGGGGTGACCGGGCCTTCGTGGTCCGGAGAGCTACCGGGCGATCACGCCCCGCCGGCAGCCATCTGGCCCGACGGCGGCAGGTCGCGCGGCACCAGTCCGGCGCCCGCGGGCACCGACTGGGGCTCGGCCGGGGTCGGCCGACGACGCTCGTCGCGCTCCACACCCTGGAACGTGAACTCGCCGAGGATGCCCTCGCCCACGCCGTCCACGATCACGAGCTGACCGGCGGTGAGCTCGCCGAACAGGATCTTCTCGGACAGCGAGTCCTCGATCTCCCGCTGGATCGCACGCTTGAGCGGGCGTGCGCCGAGCACCGGGTCGTAACCCTTCTCGGCCAGCAGACCCTTCGCGACGGGCGTGAGCTCGATGCCCATGTCCCGGTCGCGCAGACGCTTGTCGAGCTTGGCGATCTCGAGGTCGACGATCTGGATGATCTCGTCCTGCGAGAGCTGCGGGAACACGACCGTGTCGTCGACGCGGTTGAGGAACTCAGGCCGGAAGTGCTGCTTGAGCTCGTCGTTGACCTTCGCCTTCATGCGCTCGTAGGAGGTCACCAGGTCGCCGCCGGCGTTGAAGCCGGTCTGGAGGCCCTTGGCGATGTCCCGCGTGCCGAGGTTGGTGGTCATGATGATCACGGTGTTCTTGAAGTCGACCACTCGCCCCTGCGAGTCCGTGAGGCGACCGTCCTCGAGCACCTGCAGCAGCGAGTTGAAGATGTCGGCGTGCGCCTTCTCCACCTCGTCGAACAGGACCACGGAGAACGGCTTGCGCCGCACCTTCTCGGTGAGCTGGCCACCCTCGTCGTAGCCGACGTATCCGGGCGGGGAGCCGAACAGCCGCGAGACCGTGTGCTTCTCCGAGAACTCGGACATGTCGAGCTGGATGAGCGCGTCGTCGTCACCGAACAGGAACTCGGCGAGCGCCTTGGCGAGCTCGGTCTTACCGACACCCGTGGGGCCGGCGAAGATGAACGAGCCACCGGGACGCTTCGGGTCCTTGAGGCCGGCCCGCGTACGGCGGATCGCCTGCGACAGCGCCTTGATCGCGGCCTCCTGGCCGACGACCCGCTTGTGCAGCTCCTCCTCCATGTGGAGCAGGCGGCTGGACTCCTCCTCCGTGAGCTTGACGACCGGGATGCCCGTGGACATCGCCAGCACCTCGGCGATCAGCTCGTCGTCGACCTCTGCGACCGTGTCGAGGTCGCCCGACTTCCAGGCCTTCTCCTTGTCCGCGCGAACCTGCGTGAGCTGCTTCTCCTTGTCACGCAGTCCGGCGGCCTTCTCGAAGTCCTGCTCGTCGATCGCCGACTCCTTCTCGCGGCGCGCCTCGGCGATGCTCTCGTCGAGCTCCTTGAGCTCCGGCGGCGCCGTCATGCGACGGATACGGAGACGTGCCCCGGCCTCGTCGATCAGGTCGATCGCCTTGTCCGGGAGGAACCGGTCGTTGATGTACCGGTCGGCGAGCGTGGCCGCGGAGACCAGCGCGGAGTCCGTGATGGACACGCGGTGGTGCGCCTCGTAGCGGTCGCGCAGGCCCTTGAGGATCTCGATGGCGTGCTCGAGCGACGGCTCGGACACCTGGATCGGCTGGAAGCGACGCTCCAGGGCCGGGTCCTTCTCGACGTACTTGCGGTACTCGTCGAGCGTGGTGGCACCGATCGTCTGCAGCTCACCGCGAGCCAGCATGGGCTTCAGGATCGAGGCCGCGTCGATAGCACCCTCGGCGGCACCCGCACCCACCAGGGTGTGGATCTCGTCGATGAACAGGATGATGTCGCCGCGCGTGCGGATCTCCTTGAGCACCTTCTTGAGGCGCTCCTCGAAGTCACCGCGGTAGCGGGAACCGGCGACCAGCGCGCCCAGGTCAAGCGTGTACAGCTGCTTGTCCTTGAGCGTCTCCGGGACATCGCCCTTGACGATGTCCTGGGCCAGCCCTTCGACGACGGCGGTCTTGCCGACGCCGGGCTCACCGATCAGCACCGGGTTGTTCTTGGTGCGGCGGGAGAGGACCTGCATGACCCGCTCGATCTCCTGCGTACGACCGATGACCGGGTCCAGCTTGCCCTCGCGCGCGGCCTGGGTGAGGTTGCGGCCGAACTGGTCGAGCACGGCCGAGCCTGCGGGCTGGCCCTCCTGGGGACCGCCCGCGGAGACCGGCTCCTTACCCTGGTAGCCGCTCAGCAGCTGGATGACCTGCTGGCGCACCTTGTTCAGGTCGGCACCCATCTTGGTGAGCACCTGTGCTGCGACGCCCTCACCCTCGCGGATGAGACCGAGCAGGATGTGCTCCGTGCCGATGTAGTTGTGGCCGAGCTGCAGCGCCTCGCGGAGCGACAGCTCAAGAACCTTCTTGGCGCGGGGCGTGAACGGGATGTGCCCGCTCGGCGCCTGCTGCCCCTCACCGATGATCTCGGTGACCTGGGTGCGGACGCCGTCGAGCGAGATCCCTAGCGACTCGAGCGCCTTGGCGGCTACGCCCTCACCCTCGTGGATGAGGCCGAGCAGGATGTGCTCCGTGCCGATGTAGTTGTGGTTCAGCATCCGCGCCTCTTCCTGGGCGAGGACGACGACCCTACGGGCGCGATCCGTAAATCTCTCGAACATGTGCTGCTCCCTCACGAGCGGCGTACACCTGCACCGGCGGTACCAGGCCTGACCGCAATGACTCTATGCGCTCACAACGCGCCCATGGGCCGGTTGATGCCCTTGTTCGCCAGGGGCGTGACGATGTCGTACCCCAGAGCGGCCCTGAGCACCCGGCGCGGCGCGACACGCCCGGGCACCGGGATCCGGCGGCGAGTCCCGGCTGATTCCGGGCCGATTCTGGCGGAGGTCGTTGACGCGTCCCGCCTCACCCGGCAGTCTCTTGTCAGTCCCGCACCCGCCCCGGGGAGGCCACATGGCGGACGAACCGAGCCCGACCCCCGAGTCCTGGGAACAGATCGTCGCGCGCTTCGCGCGCTTCTCCGGCGTCGTCGGCGAGGTGGACGACCCCCTGACCTGGGGACTCGACCTCGTCGAGGAGGAGGTCACCGGCGTCTCCGACAGCACGGACCCCACCGAGGAACGGTTCCTGCGGTCCTATCGCACGTTCTCCGGCGAGACCGTCGAGATCGAGACCCTCCGCGTGCCCGCCACGCCGACGCAGATCGAGGACATCGTCCGCGCCGCCTGCAGCGGCGCGCTCGTCGCCCCGTTGCACGCCGACGTCGACCCGGCCGCGTCCCAGGAGATCACCGACGTGGCCGACCTCGCCGAGTCGTACCAGGACTACCGCAGCGCGATGCGCGCCATCGTCGCGGAGGTCGACGACGTGCCGTGCGAGACCCGCCAGTTCCGGGTCGACGGCGCGGCCAAGCGCTGCATGCGCGTCACGGTGCGCAACGTGACGGCCGTGTACTCGCCGGCCGCCGACCGCGCGGTCGTCGTGACCGGGCCTGCCGACCTGGTGGACCGCGTCGACGTCATCACCCGCCCCATCCGCAACCTCCTCCACGGCGAGGAAGGCCCGCGGTTCTAACCCGCGGCTCACCCCCAGCGGCAGCCGACTCACCCCATGCGGCGCGTCGGACGGCGGTACGATCGCCGCTGTGATCCGCGCCACCGCCTCCGCCGCGACACCGCGGCCTGCGGTGCGCAGACCCTCGGCACGGCGTCCTGTCCTGCCGACGCTGCTGCTCATGGCGGCGCTCGCGCTGGTGGGCACGGCCGCCGTCGGACAGCATGCTGCCGCCGCCGAGCCCAACCGGGACGGCATCTGGGTCAGCGTCGACGGCGTCGCGTTCGAGCCGGACGGCGAGAGCGACGAGGTCTCCTACGTGGTGCGGCCCCTCGGGTCGCGCAACGGCGGCCAGGCCTACTCCCGCGACCTGACCCGGGACGAGCAGAACGACGGCTGGGCCGCGTTCTGGGAGGCCCGCCAGGCCTACGAGGACGGCTATTGCGTGGTGTGGGTCGAGGTCGAGGACGCGAGCAACTGGCACGAGTCGGAGGACAGCACCGCCTGCACCGCCGACGAGCCAGCCGCCGGTCCCCCGAAGTCCACCCCCGCGCCGACCGCGACGAAGGACACGAAGCCGAGGCAGGCGGCGACGCCGAAGCCCGCGCAGCCGCAGGTGGCGAAGTCGACGCCGACCTCCGCACCGACGCCGTCCGAGACCACGACCCCCACGCCGACCCCGAGCCCGACGCCCAGCCCGACGCCGTCCGCGACCGCCTCGAGCACGCCGAGCCCGTCGCCGTCGCACATGTCTCCCGGGGCGGCCCTCGTGCAGGACATCCAGCGGCAGCCCACCGTGCGGCGGGACGTGCACGCCGCGGAGCAGAGCGACGTCATCTCACCGCTCGGCTGGGTGGCCGTGCTCGGCGGCGGCACGCTGCTCACAGCGGCCGGCGTGCTGGTGCTCTGGCGCCGTCTGACCTGAGTCCCGCTCACGCGCCGGGCGCCCAGGGCAGACTGGGTTCGTGACCACACCCGCAGGCCTCCTCCTGACGCCCGGCGCGGGCGCCAACCGGGACAGCCCGGCGCTCGTCGCCGTGGAGCGCGCCCTGTCCGACGCCGAACCGCCGCTGCCCGTGCGCCGGGTCGACTTCCCGTACCGCCTCGAGGGGCGCCGGATGCCGGACCGGGCGCCGGTCGCCGTCGCGCACCTGCGTGCCGAGGCCACGGCGTGGGCCGACGAGCTCGGCGTGCCGACGGACCGGCTGCTCCTGGGCGGGCGGTCGTACGGCGGGCGGATGTGCTCCATGGCCGTCGCGGAGGGGCTCCCCGCGGCGGGCCTGGTGCTGCTCAGCTACCCGCTGCACCCGCCGGGACGTCCGGAGAAGCTTCGCGTGGAGCACTTCGGGCAGATCGAGGTGCCCACGCTGTTCGTGTCCGGCGACAAGGACCAGTTCGGCACGCCCGACGAGCTCGCGGAGCACGTCGCCGCGATTCCCGGTCCCGTCACGACGGTGACGCTGTCCGGCGCGCACGACATGCGCGGCGCGGTGCGGGAAAGGGCGGTGGCGGAAGCGGTAGCGGCCTGGCTCGCCGTGCTGTGAGCGCGATCGTTGCGACTGTGCGACCGTCTTAGGCGCTACGGTCACGCTCACAACCAGAGCTTCAGCGGCCTCCGGCCGGCTTTTCCGGGTACGACGGCGGGGTCTTGTCCAGCTCGATGGCGATCTCGCGGCGTTCCGCGATGATGTGCTCGCGCTCCTCGTCCCGCTGCTCCAGCGCGTCGGCCTGGAGGTCGGCGCTCAGGTGGTCCCAGTAGAGCGTGCCGTCGAGGTGCTGAGTCTCGTGGATGAAGCACCGTGCGAGGTACCCGGTGCCTGAGAGCTGCACCGGCCCGCCGTGCTGGTCGACGCCGCGCACCGTCGCCGCGCCGGGACGTTCGAGCGGCTCGTACGCGCCGACGATCGAGAGGCAGCCCTCCTCCTCCGTCTCGGGCTCCGCGTCGAGGTCCATCTCGAGCACCGGGTTCACCACGTGCCCCACGTGCCGGTCGCCGGACGAGTCCGTGAGGTCGTACACGAACACCCGCAGGTCTACGCCGACCTGGGGCGCCGCGAGGCCCACGCCCTGCGCCGACTCCATCGTGGCGAACAGGTCGTCGATCAGCCGCGCCAGCTCCGGGGTGGAGAACTTCTCGACGGTCCGGGCCGGGTTGTGCAGCACCGGCTCACCGATCTCGGTGATGCGCAGCACACGGCCACGCTCCACCTCAGGGGCGATCGCGGGGTACTCCTCGACCGGCTCTCCGAGCAGGTAGGTGACGGGTTTGCGCCGTAGGGGGCGGGTCCATGCCATGGCACAGAGGGTACCTTCGACGGATGCAGCGCACGGCGGTACCGACCGGCCTCCGGCCTCGGGCGGCGCCCGCCGTCGCGGCGGTGCTGACCGTGGCCGCCGGCCTGTCCGTGCGGTCCGTGCTGGGCGGCGACCTGGCGAAGTACGCGGGCGACGCGCTCTACGCCCTGCTGATCTTCTGGCTCGTGCTCGTAGTGGCGCCGCGTACTCGCGGGTGGGTGGCCGCGCTGGTGGCGTTCGGGGTCAGCGTGGCCGTCGAGCTCTTCCAGCTCACCGGCGTCCCCGCCGAGCTGGGCGCGCACAGCACGCTCGCCCGGCTGGTGCTCGGCACTACGTTCAACACGCCTGACCTGCCGTTCTACGCCGTCGGGGCGGCGCTGGGCTGGGCGCTGCACCGGACAGCCCGCGCAGCGCGTGCCGGACGATCGCTCGCGCGCCGTCGGGCGTCAGGTCGCCGGACCGCTCCGTCCAGCGGCGTGTGACCGGCGCGAAGATCAGTCCACGGCCTGCCCCAGATCGTCGCCGACGTGCGCAGTTCCGCCTCGGTGCGATGTCACACCCGGGGCACCGCCGTCGTCGGCGGTGCGGACATGACGTCACCTTCGAGGAGAACCGCATGAACATCGCCCTGTGGATAGTTGCCGGGCTGCTTTCGGTCGCCTACGTGGCCGGCGGCGGGCTCAAGCTCATCATGAGCAAGGAGAGGATCGTCGCGACGGGACCTGCCGCTGCCTGGGTCGAGGACTTCAGGCCCGGCTCCGTCAAGGCCATCGGCGCCCTGGAGGTCCTGGGTGGGCTTGGTCTGATATTGCCCGCGGCTCTCGGCATCGCGACCGACCTGGTGCGCCTCGCCGCCCTCGGCCTGGCGATGATCATGGTGGGCGCGGCGGCCACCCGCATCACGCGCCGCGAGTACAAGCTCCTGGTGGCCGACCTGACCTACCTGGTCCTGATCGGCTTCGTGGTGTGGGGGCGGTTCGGGCCGGAGGCCTTCGTCGACTGACCAGCCCAGAGGCTCTTCGGACTGGTGGGTCAAACTCTCTACAGATAACCGCAGGTGCATAGGGTTTGATCCGCCAGTGAAGGACCTAGGGCGACAGCGCCCGCGTCCGGGCACAGGAACGAACAAACCCCCCAAACGAGTGCTTGGGGGGTCTGACGTGTAGTTCGACACGCGTGAGCCGCCTGTGAGAATCGAACTCACGACCTTCTCATTACGAGTGAGACGCTCTACCGACTGAGCTAAGGCGGCGCGCGCACCACGAGCCGGCCAGAACCGGATCGGTGAGCGGCCCTCACTGTACCCAATGGAAGGCCCAGGTTTCAAAGCGAAACCGTGTGACGTGCTCAACCCCTCGGATCAGGGCCGACGTCGGGTCAGCAGGTGAGGCCCTCGTCCGGCACGGTGCCGTCCACCAGGTAGCCCTCCACGGCGTCGGCGACGCACGTGTTCGACCGCCCGTACGCCGTGTGCCCCTCGCCCTCGTAGGTGACCAGGACGCCCGACGCGAGCGTCTTCGAGAGCGACTCGGCCCAGCGGTACGGGGTGGCGGGGTCGTTGGTGGTGCCGACGACGACGATCGGCGGCGCACCCTTCGCGGCCGGGTCGAACTCCTGCTTCGCCGGCGGGTACGGCCAGTCCGTGCACTCGATGCCCGAGTAGCCGAAGGACTCGCCGAGCGTGGGCGCCGCCTCCTCGATCTGGGCGGCGAGCTCCTGCATCGTGCCCATGTCCTCCTCGGCGCGGGAGTCGGCGCAGTTGATCGCGCGGAACGCCTCCTCGCTGTTGGACTTGAACGTGCCGTCCTCGCTGCGGTCGTTGTAGACGTCCGCCAGGTAGAGCAGGTCGTCGCCCTTGCCCTCCACGAGCACCTCCTGCAGGGCCTGCGTGAGGAACGACCAGGACGCCTCGTCGTACATCGTCACGGCCACGCCGTAGAAGGCGAGCTTCTTGGTGACGGGACGGCCGGACGACGTCGGGATGGGGTTGGGTTCCGCGTCCTCGACGATCGCCTGGATCTGCTTCAGGCCATTGGTGACGTCGCCCGTGAGCGGGCAGTCGCTGCTCGCCTGGCAGTCCGTCACGTAGGCGCGCAGGGCGCTCTCGAAGCCCTCGGCCTGCTGCAGCGCCACCTCGTCCGAGGCCAGCGTGGTGTCGAGGGCGCCGTCGAGCACGAGACGACCCGAGCGGTCCGGGAAGAGGCCTGCATAGGTGGCACCGAGCTGGGTGCCGTAGGAGAAGCCGAGGTAGTTGAGCTTGTCGTCGCCGAGCGCGGCTCGGAGCATGTCCATGTCGCGCGCGGCGGACTGCGTGTCCACGTTCCCCAGGAGCGGCCCCGTGTTCTCGGCGCAGGCCTGGCCCCAGGCCCGGACGGCGTCCTGCCGGTCGGCCAGGCCCTCCGGCGTGTAGGGGTAGTCCGTGCTGAGGAACTCGTCCTTGTCCGCGTCGTCGTAGCACTTCACCGGCGTCGACTGCCCGACGCCCCGGGGGTCGAAGCCCACGATGTCGAACGACGAGCGCAGCGACTGCCCGAACCGCGCCGGGTCGCCCACGAAGTCCACGCCCGAGCCACCCGGCCCGCCCGGGTTGACCAGCAGCGAGCCCACCTTCTGCCCCGAGGCGGGGATCCGCTTGAGCGCTAGCTCGATGCTGCCCGCCCCGGCGTCGTGCCAGGAGAGCGGGGCCGAGGCGGTGGCGCACTGGAAGCCCTCACCGCACTCGGCCCACTCCAGCGACTGGCCGTAGTAGTCCTCGAACCCCTTCGGCGCGCCCTCCGTCGCCGAGCCGTCCGACTTGCCCACGTCCTCCAGCGCCGTCTGCACCTTGGGGGGTGCACCGCAGGCGGCGAGGAGAAGAACTGTGGTGAGCAGGGTGGCGACGACGGCCGCAGGCTGACGACGGCTGGCGGGGCGAATCACCCGGACAACCTACCGGTTGTGCTGGGTAGATTTCTTACCCGTTGGCGAACCGACACGCGACCCTCACGAGTCGAGCCAGGCGACCGGTCCGGGCTTGCCCTCGGCGGCCCGGGGCTGCAGCTGGACCGTGCCCTTGTCACCCAGCATGACCGGGATCTCCTCGCCGGTGTCCGACTCCGCCGGCACCCCCACCACCGTGGTGGTCGGCCCGAAGTCCATCGTGCAGATGCCGTCGCTCGGCGGCGTCAGGCGCACCGAGAGGACGCCGTCCGCGGCGGCGACCTTCGCGGACTTGCCGCCCGCACCCAGGGTCGCCTCCGGCTCCGCGTAGGTGGGGCACGAGCTGGACCCGTTGGTCACGACGTACAGCAGACCCTCCTCGGGGGCCCAGGCGACGCCGACCGTCGACTCGGTGTTTCCCTCCAGGCCGGGCGGCAGTCCGCGCCCGGAGTTGCCTGCCTTGGTCTCCATGTCGGCGGCCTGCACCGGCATGTCGCCCTCGCCTGCGTCGTCCGAAGGGCTGGGGCTGGCCGTGTCACTCTCCTCCGGGGCCGGCGAGGCGGTCGTGGTCGACGAGCCCGCCTCGGACCCGCCGACGTCGGACTGCGCACACCCCGACAGCGCGAGCGCCGCCGTCATGCTGATGCCCAGAGCTGTCATGCCCGCACGCGCCAGAGCCCGCGCCGTCACACCGGACCGGTCGATCCGCCTGATCTTCATGCCCAGATCCTTCCACTCGCCGCCGAAATTCACCTGGTGGAGGGGCCGCAGCCTGCGACCCCTCCACCCGTGTCATGTGGCGGGGAGCGCAGGTCTTGCACGTCACCCTCGACGCGTAGGACGACTCGCGAAGTAGAGCGCCTGTCCGAGTCTCCCCGGTGTCGCCGGGGAGACTCGGAC
>NZ_JBHUUX010000050.1:0-28679 GCF_042670845.1 Promicromonospora sp. NPDC057138
CTCGACCACCGGTGGTCCGAGCCTGTCGAGACCGGACAGGCGCTCTACTTCGCGGCCCTACACGTCACCACTTGTCGTGGACGTGGTCCTTGATCATCTCTTCGTAGATGTCGCGCACGCCCGACATGAAGAGCGGGCCCAGCGTCGCGGCGTCGCCCGCGGCCGCGTTGGCGCGAGCCTGCTCGACGTTGCGCGCCCCCGGGATCACCGAGGAGACGCCCGGCCGCTGCCACGCCCAGGCGATCGCCGCCTGGGCCGGGGTCAGCGTGTCGCCGACCCGGTCCCTGGCCAGCTCCGTGAACCGGGCGGCGGCCTCGAGACCCACGTCGTAGGGCACGCCGGAGAACGTCTCACCGACGTCGAACGACGCGCCGTCCCGGTTGAACGTGCGGTGGTCGTTCTCGGCGAACACCGTGTCCTTCGTGTACTTGCCGGACAGCAGGCCGGACGCGAGCGGGACGCGCGCGATGATGCCGACGCCCGCCGCCGAGGCCGCGGGCAGCACCTCCTCGAGCGGCTTGAGCCGGAACGCGTTGAGGATGATCTGCACGGCCGCGACGTTGGGCCGCGCGATGGCCTCCAGGGCCTCCGAGGTCTTCTCGACGCTCATGCCGTACGCGGCGATGGCGCCGTCGGACACGAGCTGGTCGAGCGCGTCGTACACCGCGTCCGACGAGTAGACGGGCGTGGGCGGGCAGTGCAGCTGCACCAGGTCCAGCCGGTCGACGCCGAGGTTCTGCCGCGACCGGTCGATCCACTCGCGGAAGTGCTGCAGCACGTAGTTCTCCGGCACCTGGTCCATGCGCCGCCCCATCTTCGTGGCGACGGTGATCCCGGCGTCGGGGTGGTCCTTCAGGAAGGAGCCGATCGCCTGCTCGCTGCGGCCGTCCCCATAGACGTCCGCGGTGTCGAAGAAGGAGACCCCGGCCTCGAGCGAGGCCTCGAGGACGGCGCGGGCGTCGCCCTCGCTGACCTCTCCCCAGTCAGCACCGAGCTGCCAGGTGCCCAGGCCCACAGCCGATACGAGCCGACCGGTCCGTCCGAGTACCTGCTGTTCCATCGTTCCTCCTACTGCTGGGGCGGGCAGACATGCCCGCGCGGACCCGTCCTCGGGTCCCGTGTGTAGCGGGGTTGTTGGACATGTGTCCAAGTCAACCCCCAGTCTGCTGTCTCACGCTACGTGCCGCAGGCGGAAATTGCCCTACGGTTACGGTGTGAGTGTGACGACAGATATTCCTCCCGTTGCCGCGGCCGGGCCCCATCCTTCCGGGGACCAGTTCCGGATCAGCCATGAAGGCCACCGCGCGACGGTCACCCAGGTGGGTGCGGCGCTGAGACAGTACTCGGTGGACGGACGAGACGTGGTGGTCCCCTTCGACGTCGACGAGATCAGCCCCGTGTTCAACTGCGCGGTGCTCCTCCCCTGGCCCAACCGGCTGCGCGACGGCTCGTACGAGTACGACGGCGTGACCTACCAGCTCCCCATCACCGAGACCGCGCGCAACACGGCGCTGCACGGGCTCGCGGCGTGGGAACGCTGGTCGGTCGTCGAGCACTCGGGCTCCGCCGTGACGCTCGAGCTGGAGCTCGTGGCCCGGCCGGGCTACCCGTTCCAGCTCGTCGCGCAGATCCGCTACGCCCTGTCCGACGCCGGACTCGAGGTCACCCTCGACGTCACCAACGTGGGCGCGAGCACCGCGCCGTACGGGTGCGGGTTCCACCCGTGGCTGTCCACGGGCGGCGCGGACCTGGACGAGTGCACGGTGCGGCTCGACGCCAAGACCCGCATCACCACCGACGAGCGGCTGCTCCCGACCGGCACCGAGCCGGCGTTGGGCACGTACGACCTGCGCGAGCCGCGCAGCGCGGCCGGCCTCGACCTCGACGACGCGTATGTGGACGTCATCCGCGACGACGACGACCTGTCCTGGGCCCACCTGTCCGCCCCGGACGGCCGCACGTCGGCGGTCTGGATGGACGAGTCGCAGGACGTCTGGCAGGTCTGCTCGGGCGACCACATCGACCCCGCCCGACGTCGGATGGGCCTCGCCGCCGAACCGATGACCTGCGTCGCCGACGCCTTCCGGACCGGCGAGCGGCTCCTGCACCTCGCCCCGGGCGAGCGGCACGGCGTCCGCTGGGGGATGACGCTGCTCTGAGAGGGCCCGACATCTGCGCTGACAACGTAATTTTCATGACACTGCATTGACATGGGCGCCCTCGGCGTCGGCGCGTTGTCGGGATCGGCCACGGTCCGTGCACCACAATGGGGAATCGGCCGTCCGCCAGGCTGCCGGGAAGAGGCCGTAACAGGCAAGGAGAGTCCGTTGCAGGATCGCGAGGTGCGCATCTGCGTCGTCGGTGACGAGCTGGCCACGGGTGTCGGAGACGCTCGTGCGCTCGGCTGGACCGGTCGCGTCGTCGCGCGCACCCACTTCCACCGGCCCGCGATGCTCTTCACCCTTGCTGTCCCCGGCGAGACCAGCACCCAGCTCGGCGCCCGCTGGGAGGCGGAGACGGCGACGCGGTTCGGCCCGGACTCGGAGGTCGAGAACCGTCTGGTCGTAGCTCTGGGGCGACACGACGTCGCCTCCGGGCTCACCGTCGCGCGCTCGCGCCTGAACCTGGCGAACATCCTCGACGTCGCGGACGCGAACCGGACGGCGGCGTTCGTCGTCGGGCCGCCTCCCGGGTCGCCCGCGGAGGGCAGCCGGATCGCCGAGCTCTCCGACGCGTTCGCCGACGTCGCCAGCCGGCGCCGGGTGCCGTACGTCGACACGTACACGCCGCTGGCGCAGCACGAGCAGTGGCTGGCCGACCTCGCGCAGGGCGGCGGCACCTACCCCGGCCAGGCGGGCTACGGCCTGATGGCGTGGCTCGTGCTCCACACGGGCTGGCACGCCTGGCTGGGCCTCCCCCAGGACGAGGTCGCCTGAGCGATGTCGGCGAAGTAGGGCGCCTGTCCGAGTCCCCCTGGTGTCGCCAGGGAGACTCGGACAGGCGCTCTACTTCGCCGACCTGCTTCAGCCTCGGGTGATCGTGGCCGTTCCCGAGACCGTGTTGGTCGAGACGTAGGCCGCCGCCCCCGGCTCCGCGTGGTCGACGACGACGGTGCGCTGCGCGCTGGACGTCGCCTGGGCCCCGTCGATCATCACCTTGCCCGTCACGCTGCGCGCGCGGAGGTTGACCAGCGACCCGGCGTCGAGCCGCACCGCCGCCGAGCCGGAGACCGTCTTGGCGTTGACCAGCGGCGTCGTGCCGACCGCGGTGACGTCGACGGCCCCGGACACGGTCTGGACGGAGACCCTGCCCAGCGCGCCCACTACCGAGACGGCGCCGGACACCGTCGAGACCGACACGTCACCGGCGTGCTCGGCGATGGTGACGGCACCCGTGCCGGACTTCGTGGTGACAGATCCGGTGGTGCCGGTGACCGTGATGGCGCCGCCGGCGGTCCTGATGTTGACCCCCGCCTGCGACCCGGTCGCCACCACCTCGGCGCCCACCGTCGCGACGTCGACCACGGACGTGGCCGGCACGGTGATCCGCACGACGGCGCTGTCCTGGTCCTTGAGGCCGCGGAAGCGGTCCACGAAGCCCTCCAGACCCGGGAAGTCGTAGGCCACCCGGAGGTTGCCGTGCTCGGCGAGGACCTGCAGGGGTCGCGACGACACCTCCAGCACCTCGACCGCGGCGCCGGACGTGCGGTTCGGGTCGGCCACGATCTCCGCGCGGCCGTTCGTCAGTCGGACCGTCAGGGTCGTGGCGCCGCCGACCTCGATGGTCTGCGGTGCTGCCACGCTCCAGGACTCGGTGGTCATCGCTGTGCTCCGTTCATTGGGGAAGTTCCGGGGTTGGGATGCGGGTGCTCGGATGCGCTCACGAGGAGCTGGCATCACTGGGGTGTGGTGCGGTCTGTGGGCTGCGGCGGGGAGGCCCCGCCGTTCGGCAGCGTGCCGCGGACGGCGGCACGCGCCGAGTCGAGGACGGCACGCAGTGTCTCGACGGTCAGCGCGGACACCGTACCGGTGACGTCGGCCTCGCGCAGATCGGCCAGGACGTCGTTGCGGAAGCGCTGGAGGATCGCCTCGGCGTCGTGCCGCAGCGAGTTGGACTGCGTGCGGCGCGCGTCGGGTGCGATGTCCGGCCCCGGACGTGGCCGGGAGCGGGCCTCCTGGGCGGCGGCCGCGAGCTCGGCCCGCAGGCCGCGCATCGTGTCGCGGATGTCCGCCCGGACGCCGTCCGCGAGGCTGCGCACCGTCTCGGCGACGCTGCGCTCCAGGCGCCGGACGTCGTCGAGGCGGGCGTCGATCTCCGCCCGGCCGGCCGGGGTGAGCTCGTACGAGGCCTTGCGGCCGGCCCCCGGGGAGCCCGGCGCGCCGGAGGACTCCGGGACGCCGGGTTCGGAACGCCGGACGAGCCCCTCCTCCTCGAGCCTGGCCAGGCGCGGGTAGATCGTGCCGGCGCTGGGGCGGTACGTGCCCCCGAAGCGCCGGGTGAGCTCAGTGATGAGCTCGTACCCGTGCCGGGGCCCGTCCAGGAGCAGCACCAGCAGGTACAGGCGCAGCTCACCGTGGGCGAAGACAGGTGGCATTACAGCTCCACGGGCTCGTGGCTCTCAGGTGCGGCGTCCGCCGGTGCGTCCTGCGGCCCGCCGATGACGGTGACGTCGCCGGAGACGCCGGTCACCCGCAGGTGCATGGCGCCCGGCCGCGTGGATCGTTCGCCGCCCCCGGTCACCTTCGCTCCGCCGCCCCCGGTGAACTGCAGGCCGCCCAGCGTCACGCGCCCGCTGACGCTCTGCACCGACACCTCGACGGCCCGCTCGTCCGGAACCCGCAGGAGCATGTTCCCGGACACCGTGTTGACCCGGACCGACCGCGGCTGGTTCACCAGGTCGAGCGTCACGTCCCCAGATACCGACGACGACGTGACGGTGTCCGCGGTGCCGCTCACCACGACGTCGGCGGAGACGGTGTTGCTCGTGATGTCGCCCACGTGGTCGCGCACCGTCACCTCGCCGGAGACGGTGTTCAGCTTGAGCTCGCCGGCCGTCCGGGAGACCAGGAGGGACCCGGAGACCGTCGACGCCGACGCGCCCGCCGTCGTGCCCGCGAGGAGGCCCTCGCCGCGGACCGTGCCGAGCCGGACCCGGGTCCCGGCAGGCACGGCGACGTGGATGTCGGCGCGCGCCTTGCCGCCGAAGTCGACGAACCGCTTCATGAACGAGGCCCAGCCCGACAGGCCGGTCTCGTGGCCGATCACCAGGTGGCCGCCGTCGAGCCGCACCTCGATGGGCCTGCCCTCGACGGAGTGCACCTCCACCCGCGCGACGGGCTCGTCGTGGGCCACGATGTCGAGCCTGCCGTCGACGACGTGGGCGTCGACGGTCGTCACGCCGTCGAGCTCGATGGTCTGCGGACCGGTGACGGTCCAGGTGTCCGTACTCATGGGTTCCTCCGGTGCTCGGGACCTGCTCGGGCGGGGCTCTGGCCGTGCGGGGAACGCGATATATCGCGTTCCGCCAGTCACGATATATCGCGTCTCCGGCCATGGCAACCCCTCGATGCCCGGCAACCCCCTGATCTGTGGGACCATTGACCCATTCAGTCCGTCACCTGTCAGGAGACACCCATGAGCAAGCGCGGTCGCAAGCGCCGTAGCCGCAAGGGCTCGGCCGCCAACCACGGCAAGCGCCCCAACGCCTGAGCAACCTGAGCTCAGCAGGGCATACGAAAGGGCCGGAACCTTTGAGGTCCCGGCCCTTCGTCATGCCCGCTCGCGGTCAGCCGAGCGCCGTCACTCGACGACTGACATCACCGTCAGCTGCTCGTGGATACGCACCCGCAGCGTGTCCGGCGCGCGCTCGCTGCACGACCGCCGCACGAGCTGCTTCACGAGGTCCTCGACGCTCAGCTCGGCCAGGCACGGCGAGCAGTGGGCGACGTGCGCGCGCATGCGCTGCTCGTCCTCCGGCGTCATCTCGGAGTCCAGGTACTCGTACAGGTGCTTCAGTGCGTGTGTGCACTCGGACTCCCCCGCGGTGTCGTGCGGGATGGGTTCGACGTTGTTCACTGCGCACCTCCGGGCGCCTGGCTGACGAGTCCTCGCTGAGCGGCGTAGTCGGCGAGGAGCTCACGCAGCTGCCGGCGTCCGCGGTGGAGCCGGGACATCACGGTCCCGATCGGAGTTCCCATGATCTCCGCGATCTCCTTGTAGGGAAAACCCTCGACGTCGGCGTAGTACACGACCATCCGACGGTCCTCCGGGAGCTCGGCGAGCGCCCGCTTCACATCACTGTCCGGGAGCCGGTCCAGCGCCTCGGCCTCCGCCGAACGCAGGCCGCGCGACGTGTGCGACGCCGCCCGCGCGATCTGCCAGTCCTCGACGTCCTCGGCCTGCGACTGCTGCGGCTCGCGCTGCTTCTTGCGGTAGCTGTTGATGAACGTGTTGGTGAGGATGCGGTACAGCCAGGCCTTGAGGTTCGTGCCCGGCCGGTACTGGTGGAACGCCGCGAACGCCTTGGCGAACGTCTCCTGGACCAGGTCCTCGGCGTCCGCGGGATTGCGCGTCATGCGCAGCGCCGCTGAGTAGAGCTGGTCGAGGTACTGGAGCGCGTCGCGCTCGAAGCGCACGGCACGGGCCGCGGCGTCCTCCTCGACCGGGGAACGCTCGGTCCCCTCGTCGCTCTCGCCGATAGTCGCGCTGGTCGGCTCCGTTGTGCTCTCGGTCGCGGTCGGTTCCGTGGTCCCGACAACGCCCTCGCGCGCGTTCGTGCCGGGGCGCGCCCCAGCGTCGGCACCAGCGACGTCGCCGCCGGTGCCCTGGTTCTGCTCGCGGGAAGTGTCAGTCATCGCAGTCGAGCCTAGCCGCGTCGGCCAGCCGGTGTTCGCCAGGGTCGCTGTGAGATCGCCCGCCCTGCGCTTCGCCGTGGACCCTGCCGAGTCAGCGCCCGCGTCGAGCAGGTGCGCCGGGACCGCTCCGAACATCACGGGTACGCCCTGCGCGCCCGTGGCCATACCCGTCACCGCGTCTGTCACCGCACCCGTGGCCGCGCTCGTCACCATGCCGGTCGCCGTACTTGTCACCGTGTCGATCACCCTGTTCTTCACCGGTTCCTTCTCGAGGCATCGCTCCACCAACGGTTCAACCTCCGTCCCCGGTGTCGAATTCCCGGCGTGTCGCGGACGGGGTGCGCGCCGCCGTCCGCACGCCGCCCCGGGCCGTCCCACGCCGCCCCTGGGCGATCCCCCGGCGCGATCCTGCTGCGTCGAGCGCCCGCATCTGCCATGGTGGAGCCATGCTGCTTCGACACATCGCGCGACCGCTGCTGGCCTCCTCGTTCATCTACGACGGCGTGCAGGCTGCCCGGAAGCCGAGCGAGCACGTGGCCACGGCCAAGACCGGGTCCGCCCTCGCCACGCAGGCCCTGGGCGCGGAGCCGCTCAGCGAGAAGCAGGTCACCACGCTGGTGCGCGCGCACGGCATAGCCACCGCCACCGCGGGCGTGCTGCTCGCGCTCGGCAAGGCGCCGCGCGCGTCCGCCGTCGCGCTCGCGCTGCTCACGCTGCCGCTGGCCGTGGTGAACCAGCCGTTCACCGCGCCGAAGGAGGAGCGTCCCGCGCGCACCGACCGGTTCCTGCGCAACGTCGCCTCCGTGGGCGCGGCCCTCATCGCGGGCGTCGACCTCGAGGGCCGGCCCGGGCTGTCGTGGCGCGTCCAGCAGGCGCGCGCGGCCCGCGCGGAGGCGAAGGCATCCGCCGAGGGCTGACTGTGGCAGAGGCAGGACCCCTGCGCCTGACACGAAGCCGCTGCTCGGGCCCGGTCCGCGATAATCTCGGCACATGACTTCCTCCACCACCGCGCCTGCACCGACGTGGGAAGCGCCGCTGGCCGGCGCTCCGCTGGACGCGACGGTCGACGTGCCCGGCAGCAAGTCCCTCACCAACCGGCTGCTGGTGCTCGCCGCGCTGGCGGACGGCCCCGGCACCCTGCGCGGGGCCCTGCGCAGCCGGGACGCCGACCTGATGATCGGCGCGCTGCGCGCGCTGGGCGCGACGATCGAGGAGGGCGACCACCCGAGCACCCTGCACGTGACGCCCGGGCCGGTCACCGGCGGCACCGAGGTAGACACGGGCCTGGCCGGGACCGTGATGCGGTTCCTGCCCCCGGTCGCTGCCCTCGCCGACGGCCCGGTCCGGTTCGACGGCGACCCGGAGGCCCGCGTCCGCCCGATGCTGCCGGTCCTGGCGGCGCTGCGCGCCCTGGGCGTCACGGTGTACGACTCTTCGGCCGGCTCCGACGTGCTGCCGACCCACCTCCCGTTCACCGTGGAGGGCAAGGGCAGCGTGCCGGGCGGCGCGGTCGACGTCGACGCTTCGGAGTCCTCGCAGTTCGTGTCCGGGCTGCTGCTCGCCGCGGCCCGGTTCGAGCGCGGCCTGACCCTGCGGCACATCGGCGCCACCCTGCCGAGCCTGCCGCACATCGAGATGACCGTCGCCACCCTGCGCGACGTCGGCGTCGTCGTGGACGACTCCCGCGACGGCATGTGGGACGTCTCCCCCGGGCCGATCGCGGCCCGCGACGTCCGCGTCGAGCCGGACCTGTCCAACGCCGCGCCGTTCCTCGCCTCGGCCCTCGTGGCGGGCGGCACGGTCCGCGTCCCGGGCTGGCCCACGCTGACCACGCAGCCCGGCGCGATGGTCCCCGAGCTGCTGGAGCGCATGGGCGGCACGTTCTCCCTGGCCGACGGCGTGCTGTCGGTGACGGGGACGCGCGAGGTGCACGGGATCGACGTCGACCTGCACGCCGGCGGCGAGCTCGCGCCGACGATCGCCGCGCTCGCCGCCCTGGCGGACTCCCCGTCCCGGCTGCGCGGGATCGCGCACCTGCGCGGCCACGAGACGGACCGCCTGGCGGCCCTGGCCCGCGAGATCACGCGGCTCGGCGGGCAGGCCGAGGAGACCCGCGACGGCCTGGTCATTACCCCGCGGCCGCTGCGCGGCGACGTCGTGCGCACGTACGCCGACCACCGCATGGCGACGTCGGCCGCGCTGCTCGGCCTGCGCGTCCCGGGCGTGCTGGTGGAGAACGTGGGTACGACGGCGAAGACCCTGCCCGACTTCACGGGCATGTGGCTCGGCATGCTCGGCTCGGCCGCCTGATGGCCGCCCGCTGATGGGACACCGCGGATGAGGCCCGCCTGATGGGCCGGCGCGAGATCGACGAGTCGGACTTCCGGTCCCGCCCGTCCAAGCGCAGCTCACGCCCCCGGACCAAGCAGCGTCCCGAGCACTCCGACGCCGTGACCGGGCTGGTCACGGGCGTGGACCGCGGGCGCTACACGCTCCTGGTCAAGGGCGACGACGGCGCCGTCGCGGGATCGGCGGACGAGACCATGGTGACCGCGATGAAGGCCCGCGAGCTGACGCGCACGCGCGTCGTCGTGGGCGACCGGGTGGACGTAGTCGGCGACGTCACCGGCGAAGACGGCTCGCTCGCGCGGATCGTGCGCATCCAGGAGCGGACCTCGACCCTGCGTCGCACCGCCGACGACACCGACCCGTACGAGCGGATAGTCGTCGCCAACGCCGACCAGCTCGTCATCGTCACGGCCCTGGCCCAGCCCGAGCCCCGGACCGGCATGATCGACCGCTGCGTCGTCGCCGCCTACGACGCCGGGATGTCGGTGCTGCTGTGCCTCACCAAGGCCGACCTGGCCTCCCCCGACGCGCTGCGCGAGCTGTACGAGCCGCTCGGGGTCGAGGTGGTGGTGACGCGGCGGGCGCCGTCCGACGGCGCGGCCGGCGGCACGGCCGACGGCGCGAACCTCGCCGGCGAGACCGCTGGCGGCATGGCCCTGGCGCCCGAGTCCGTCGAGGAGGTGCGCGGCCGGCTGCGCGGCCTGGTGTCGGTGCTGGTCGGGCACTCGGGCGTCGGCAAGTCGACGCTGATCAACGCCCTGGTACCGGAGGCCAAGCGGGCAACCGGCGTGGTCAACGACGTGACGGGCCGGGGCCGGCACACCTCCACCTCCGCGGTGGCGCTCCCGCTGCCCGTCGCGGTCTCGGACGGCGAGCCCGCCGACGCCTTCGACGGCTGGGTGATCGACACGCCGGGCGTGCGGTCGTTCGGCCTGGCACACGTCGAGGTGGCGCACCTGCTGAGCGCGTTCGAGGACCTCGACGAGGTCGCGCAGGACTGCCCCCGCGGCTGCACCCACCTCGCGGACGCCCCGGACTGCGCCCTCGACGACTGGATCGAGGCGTCCCCGGAGGACGAGCGGCCGGCCCGCGCGGCCCGCCTCAGCTCGTTCCGCCGGTTGCTCTCCTCGCGAACGGGCTCGGACGCCTGACCGGCGCCGAACCGCAACCTGTTGCCGACGTGCGCGGCGCCGAACCGTCACGCAGGCGCCGAACCGCAAGCTGGTGGTCCACGCGGACGCTGAACCGCAGGTTGATGGTCCAGCAGCCGCCGAACCGCAACTAGCTGGTCGATGAGCCATCCGGTGGACCTTCAACGTTCAGGTCGGCACCACGCGTGACGCACAAGTTGCGGTTCAGCACGACAGGTGACGTACGACTTGCGGTTCGTCGGCTGCTGGACCATCAACATGCGGCTCAGCGTCCGCCGGACCATCTAGCTGCGGTTCGACACCCGCACGTGACGACCAGCTTGCGGTTCGGCGCAGGCCGTGCGCCGGACTGCTCGCGACCACACCGGTTGCGCCAACATCACCGGCCACACCTGCCAGCGACTTCGCCCGTGCCGGGTTTCTGTCCCACGTCCAGTCTCGTCCACGACAGACTGTGCCGGTGATCGACGAACTCAACTCAGCGCTGGCGCGGCGCCATGCGGCGCCCTCGCCGGAAAGCGCCGCCCGCTACGGCGCGGTGGACGTGCAGTACCTGGACGACGGCGGGGCGCGGGCGGCGCTGGTCGTCGCCGACGACGCGGCGTTCGCCACGCTGACCGAGGAACGCACGGTGCTCGTCGAGCACGTCGCGGATTATCGGCCCGGCAGGTTCTACGAGCGGGAGCTGCCCGCGTTGCAGCAGGTCCTGTCCGGCGTCGCACCGGTGGACCTGCTGATCGTCGACGGGTACGTGGACCTCGACCCGGCCGGTCGGCCCGGGCTGGGTGCCCACGTGGCCGACGCCGGGCTCGCGCCCGTCGTGCTCGGCGTGGCCAAGACCCGATTCCGGGCCGCGACGCATGCCGCCGAGGTGCTGCGCGGGCAGTCCGCCCGGCCGCTGTACGTCACGGCGTCGGGCATGGCGCTCGACGCGGCGGCGGACCTGGTGCGCACCATGGCCGGGGACGCACGGCTGCCCGACGCGCTGCGCCGTGTGGACCGGCTCGCCCGCGGGGCCGCGCCCGCCGTCGTCCCGGCGGACTGAGCCGCCCGACGCCGGTTCACGGCGCCAAGGCACTCGGCGCCCGACACGCGGCTCGTAGGCCCCTACTCGTACAGCACGGTTCACGGCACAGGACTCACGGCTGCAGGAACATCCAGCGGTGCCCCTCCACGTCCTCCGCGCGGTAGAGCCGGCCGTACGGGGCCTCCTCGACCTCGGAGAGCAGGCCGGCGCCGGCCGCCCGCGCCCGGGCGAAGTGGGCGTCGACGTCGGACACGTGCACGAGCACGCCGTCGATCACCCAGGGCGTCGACAGCCAGGCGTCCGCCGCGGTGCAATGCTTGCGGTGGGCCGTGGGCCCCTCGTACGACGCGAGCTCGGAGAGCATCACCCGCCCGCCCCCGGCGTCGAGCTCGCCGTGGGAGAGGTGACCGTCGTCGTCCAGCCAGCGTTCCGCCTCGGTGAAGCCGAAGGCCTCGATGAGCCAGTCCATGGCGGTGACGCCGTCCTGGTAGGACAGCATGGGAATGACTGCGGGCTGCTGGGCAACTACGGGTTCGGACATGACAGACCTCCTCGCTCTCGAACAAATGTACGAGTCTTTCGAGGATCTGTCGAGCCCGGCGGCTACCCGACCTGGAAGCCGAACAGCTCCACGGCCCACGGGTCCAGCCGCCCGGCGGACGGGCCGCCGTCGTCGGCCCCCTCGATGTTGAACCCGAAGAACTCGCTCAGGGCGTGCTCCCCCAGCTCCAGCGGGTGGAACGGGAGCGCGTAGTCGCCCCCGGCCGGATGCTCGCCCGCCCAGAACGGCTCCTCGAAGGCGAGCCGTTCGCCCATGTCCTCCAGGATGCCGTCGTCCGGCGAGAGGCTGAGCGAGCGCACGAGCGTCCCGTCCCGCCACACCGCGAAGGCGAACCAGTCCACCACGCTGTGCATGGCGTGCAGGTACAGGGTGCGGCCCATGCTCGCGTCGACCAGGTGCGCGGGCAGCTGCGAGGGCCGGTCGAGCATGAGCGCCTGGTCGCACAGGACGTCCACCTCCGGCGTCGAGAGCGCGCAGGCCCGGCCCTGGGGCGGGAAGACCGCGTCCCCGAGCTCCCACGGCTCCTCGCCGTCGGGACGGATCCGCGCGGGCGGCCACAGCAGGCCGAGCAGCTCGGCCGCGCCCGCCTCGTCGGCGAACTCCGCCGCTCCTTCCAGGCCTGCCGCCACGTCCCCGTCCGCGTACACCAGCATCGCGGTCTTGGCACCCATCTCGCACTCCCGCCCTCGACGTCTACCCCTGTCCTCGGCGTCCCGCCCCTACGCCGCACACGAGGGTACGGCCACTCGGTGACACCGCCACTCCACTCGCACGGAGTGGACGGGGTGGACATCCGGCGTCGGCCGCCTGCCGTCGTCCCGTCAGGCAGTCTTCGCGGACCGGCGCTCCGCGACCAGCTTGTCCACGGCGTCCGCCGTGAGGATGCGCTCCAGGATGAGCCGGACCCCGCCGAGCGCCTCGGCCGAGGGCCCGCCGCGGCCCTCGCGCACGTCCAGCACCGCCGAGACGATCGGCAGGCAGCGCTGGAAGAGGACGCCGCGCACGGCCGCGACGAAGGGCGCCGACGTCGAGAGCACGCCGCCGAACGCTACGGCGTGGGGATTCAGGAAGTTCACCACCTCGGCGAGCACCTCGCCGACCCGTCGTCCGGCCTCGCGGAGCTCGGCGACCACTTGCGGGTCGCCGACCAGCGCGAGCTCCAGCAGCGCCGCCGTCCCGGGCACGTCCCGCCCCGCGGCGCGCAGCCGGGCCGCGACGGCGCTGCCGCTGGCCACCGACTCGAGGCAGTCGTCGGTGCCGCAGGAGCACGGGATCGCGGACTTGCCGCCGGTCGGCGTGTGGCTGATCTCGCCCGCGGCCCCGCTCGCGCCCTGGTGCAGGACGCCGGCGGAGATGATGCCGGAGCCGATCCGGCTGCCGACCTTGACGGCGAGCAGGTGCTCGACCGCCGGGCCGGCCAGCGCCGCCTCAGCGACGGCGAGGAGGTTCGCGTCGTTCTCGACGAGCAGCAGCGCGTCCGTGTGCGCCCCGAGGAGCTCGTAGACGCGGACCTGGTCCCACCCCGGGAGCTGCACCGACGGCGCGATCGTCCCCGCCCGCGAGTCCACCGGCGCGGGCACCCCGAGCGCCAGGCCGCGGAGCGCGTCTGGCTCCAGCCCGGTCGCGGCCAGGCCGTCCGCGATCCGGCGCCAGACCTCCTCGACCACGGCCTCCGGCCCGACGGAGACGTCCACCGGTGCCTCGGCGTCGTGCAGCACGGCGGCGGACAGGTCGGCGAGCACGACCCGCAGGTGGGTCGACCCGAGGGTCGCGGCCGCCACGACGCCCGCGCGGGCCCGGACCTGCAGCTCGCGCGCCCGCCGTCCGCCCGTGGCCGCCTCGCCGGACCGCTCCTCCAGCAGACCGGCCTGGATCAGCGCCTCGATCCGGAGCGAGACCGTCGACGGCGCGAGGCCGGTCGCCCGGGCGATCTCGCCGCGGGTGCGCATGCCCTGGCGCACCAGCGTGAAGATCTCGCCGAGCGACGCCGGAGGCTCGGTGCGTTGGCGCGATCGCGGACTCTGCACGGGCACACGGTAGTGCTCAGCCATCCCGCTCTCCCTCCGACACCCACCTAGTTTTTTCGGTTTTCGAACTGTAACGTGCGAGAAACAGCGCATGGCATTCGGACGCCATAGTGTCAGCGTCAGTGACGACGCTCGCACCGGCCACGGCCACCGAGATGCAAGGGAGCACACCTTGATCGACACGCCCGCGGCGCCGCCTGCCCGGCGCACCGCCGCCCGCCGAGTCGAACCGGTCAACCAGCACCGGCGCGCGGAGGGAAGGGCCGGCTACGTGCTCGTGGCGCCGACGGCGGTCCTGCTCGCGGTCTTCTACCTGTGGCCCCTTGCGCAGACCGTCGTCTTCTCGTTCGCGGACTGGAACCCCGGGACCGGGCTCGTCACCACGTCCGTCGGGTTCGCCAACTTCGCCCACGTGCTGACCGACCCCGAGTTCGGCCGCGCCGTCGCGAACACCCTCGTCTACGTGGTGACCGTCGTCCCGTGCTCGATGGCGCTCGGGCTGGTGTTCGCGGCCCTGCTCGCGACGCCGTTCCGCGGGCGGGCGCTCTACCGGACGATGATCTTCACCCCGTACATCGCCCCCATCGTCGGCAGCGCGCTGATCTTCAGCTTCCTGCTCACGCCGCTCGGCGGGCTCGTCAACCAGTTCCTCGGGCTGTTCGGCGTCCGCCCGATCGCGTTCCTGACGACCGAGCCCTGGGCGCTGGTCTCCGTGGTGATCTTCTCCACCTGGCAGCTCGTGGGCTACACGATGATCATCTACTCCGCCGCGCTCACCAACGTGCCGCCGAGCTACCACGAGGCCGCGACGCTCGACGGCGCCGGCCCGATCCGCCGCTTCTTCTCGATCTCGCTCCCGCTCGTGGCCCCGACCAGCGGCTTCCTCGCCATCACGGGGGTGATCGGCTCGCTCCAGGTCTTCACCCAGGTGTACGTGCTGACGGGCGGCGGCCCGCTGGGCTCCACCGAGACGGTCCTGTACTGGATCTACCAGCAGGGCTTCGTCCTGTTCGACGGCGGCTCCGCGAGCGCCGGCGCCGTGCTGCTGCTCATCTTCGGCATCGTGGCGTCGATCGCGCAGCTCACCGTCATCTCCCGGCGCGACACCGTCGAGCTGAGCTGAGGCGCGACATGGCACGCACCCCGCTCGGTCGCGCCCTTCCGCACCTGCTGCGGCACGTGGTCCTCATCCTGGCGTCCGTGGTGTTCTTCGGCCCGTTCGTGTGGATGGTCCTGGCGAGCCTGAAGTCCTCGCAGGAGGCTCTCGCGTTCCCGCCGACGTTCCTGCCGCAGGAGTGGCGGCTCGACAACTACCTGACCCTCTTCGACGCGGTGCCGTTCGGCCTCTACTACGGCAACAGCATCTTCGTGACGGTCGCCGCGACGATCGGGCAGGTCGTCACGAGTCTCGCGGCCGGGTACGCCTTCTCGCGGCTGCACTTCCGGGGGCGCAACGTGCTCTTCGTCGTGCTCCTGGCGGCCCTGCTGGTGCCGTTCGAGGTGGTGTTCACGCCGCTGATGAGCCTGCTGGCGTCGCTGGGGTGGCTCAACACCTACCAGGGCCTCATCATCCCGAACATCCCGTCGATCCTCGGCGTCTTCCTGTTCCGTCAGTTCTTCGAGGGTTTCCCGGGCGAGATCGAGGACGCGAGCCGGATCGACGGCGCCGGCGTCTGGCGGCGGTTCCGGTCGATCATGGCGCCCATGGCGGCGCCGATGGTCGGCAGCTTCGCGATCCTGGCGTTCGTCTACAACTGGAACAACTTCTTCTTCCAGTTCCTCGCGGTGAACCGGACGGAGTTCTTCACCATCCCGATCGGGCTCTCCCAGCTCCAGTCGACCCACGGCACGAGCTTCAACCTGCTGATGGCCGGGTCGACCCTCGCCATCCTGCCCGTGTTCGTCGTCTTCCTCTTCTTCCAGAAGCAGATCGTCACCGCCATGTCCGGCGGCCTTCGTTAGCCCTTCTCATCACCAGGAGACTCACGATGCAGCTCAGAAAAGGCCCCTCACCGTTCTCGCGTCGCGGCACCGTCGCCGCCCTGGCCGCGCTCACCCTCTCCCTCACCGCCTGCTCGACGGGCGGGCTCTCGGAGGGAGGCGCCGACGGCGGGGGCGAGGGCGGCCCCACCCCGATCCTGGTCTGGTCCGGGGTCAAGGGTGAGGCCGAGATCAAGCTCGCCGAGCTCGTGGAGCAGTACAACGCGTCGCAGGACGACTACGTCGTCGAGACGCAGTTCTCCGGGACCGGCGACCAGCTCCCGGCCAAGCTGCTGAGCGCCGTGCAGAACGACCAGGGCCCGAACATGCAGCTGGGCGACTCGACACCGCAGATGCTCGCCCAGCTCATCGAGACGGGAAAGGTGCTCCCGCTCGACGACCTGATCGACGACCCGGAGACGGAGGTCGGCCGGGACAACTTCACGGAGGGCATGCTCGCGACCGGCACCTTCGACGGGACCGTGTACTCGCTCCCGACGGAGGCCGGGGACTTCGGGCTCGTCTACAACAAGGAGATGTTCGACGAGGCGGGCCTGGAGGTCCCGACCACCTGGGACGAGGTTGCCGACGCGGCCGAGGCGCTGACCACCGACGACCGCTACGGCATCTATCTCCCGATCGGGACCGGGGAGTGGCCTGTCTTCAGCTGGCAGGCGATGCTGTGGAGCGCGGGCGGCGAGCTGCTCAACGAGGACAACACCGAGGTCGCCTTCGACTCGCCCGAGGGCGTGACCGCCCTGAAGACGTGGACCGACATGGTGGAGGACGGCGTCGCCTACCCCTCCAGCCTGCAGACGGACGCCGACGGGCAGGGCATCGCGAGCCTGCAGAGCGGCCAGGTCGGCATGGTCATCACGGGCGCGTACAACCTCGGCATCCTCGACGAGGCGCTCGGCGCGGAGAACGTCGGCGTCGCCACGTTCCCGCAGATCGAGCAGCCCGCGATGAACACGGGCACGAACAACTCCTACATCCTCGAGGGGACCGACGAGGAGGAGGCCGGAGCCTGGGACTTCCTGCAGTACTGGCTCTCGCCCGAGGTCCAGGCCGAGTGGTGCATCGCCTCGGGGTACCTGCCGACCAACATCGAGACGGCGGAGTCGGAGGCGTTCACCGACTTCCTCGAGGAGGACCCGCGCCAGCAGGTGTTCTACGACCAGCTCGAGTACGCCGAGGCGCGCCCTTCGATCCTTGCGTACAGCGGCATCAGCGCCGCACTCTCTACGGAGATCGAGAAGGCGCTGCTCGGCAAGTCGACTCCGGAGGAGGCCCTCAAGACGGCGGCGGAGAAGGCTCAGGCTGCCCTCGACGAGCAGCGGTGATCGCATGGTGACGACCGAGGCACACGAAGAGACAGGACAGGACCACCCATGACGACTGTCGGAATCATCGGCGCCGGCGGGATCGCCGGCGCCCATATCGCGGGCTGGCTACGGCTCGGGGTGGACGTCGTCGTCCACAGCCGGGTGGGCGCACCGGAGCTCGTCGCCCGGCACGGCGGGCAGGTCGCGGCGTCGCTCGACGACCTGCTGGCCCGGTGCGACGTCGTCGACGTCTGCACCCCGACGTTCACGCACCGGGCCCTCGTGGAGGCCGCGGCCGCTGCCGGCTGCGACATCGTGTGCGAGAAGCCGTTCGCGCTCACCGTCGAGGACACCGAGGCGATGATCGCCGCGTGCGCGGCCGCCGGCGTCGGCCTGTACCCGGCGCACGTGGTCCGGTTCTTCCCGGAGCACGCGGTGGTGCACGACGCCGTCGAGAACGGCACCCTGGGGACGCTCGCCGTGCAGCGCTACGACCGCCAGGGCGGCATGCCGGTCGCGCCCTGGTTCCTCGACGAGGAGCTCTCGGGCGGGATCATCATGGACCTGATGATCCACGACATCGACTTCGCGCGCTGGAACGCGGGACCCGTCGCGTCCCTGCGCGCGGTGCGCTCCGTGCCGGACGGGTCCGGCACGGTGGCGGCGCAGGTGGTGCTCACGCACGCCTCGGGCAGCGTGAGCAGCATCGGCGGGGTCTGGTCGGCCCGGCCCGTGGCCTTCCGCACCCGGTTCGAGGTGGCCGGGACCGGCGGGGTGCTGCGGTACGACTCCGCGACCAACCCCACCACCTGGGTCAACGGCGCGGGCGCGGGAGCCGACGGGTACGCGCCGCAGCCGGCGCTCGGCGAGAGCCCGTACCAGACCGAGCTGCGGGAGTTCCTCGCGGCGTTCCAGGGCGGCCCGCAGCCCCGGGTCACCACGGCGGACGGGCTCGAGGCCGTCCGCCTGGCCGACGCCGCACGCCGCTCCCTCGCCCTCGGCGAAGCCGTCACCATCCCTGCCGAGCCGGCAGGCGGCCCGACCCCCGATCTGCCCGACAACCTGCCCGCCAACCAGCCCTACAACCTTGAGGAGGCACGATGAAGGTCGCCCTGATGTCGTTCGCGCACACCCACGCCCTCGGCTACGCGCGCCTGCTCGCGGCGATGCCCGACGTCGAGCTGCTCACCTCCGACCCGGACGCCGCCACCCGCCCGGCGGGCGAGTCCGGTGGCGCCACGCTGGCTGCGGAGCTCGGCGTCGACTACGTGGACACCTACGACGAGCTGCTGGCCTGGGGGCCGGACGCCGTGGTCGTATGCTCCGAGAACACCCGCCATCGCGCGCACGTCGAGGCGGCCGCCGCTGCCGGGGCGGCGGTGCTCTGCGAGAAGCCGCTGGCGACGTCGGTGGCCGACGCCGAGGCGATGGTCGACGCCTGCGCGGCCGCGGGGGTGCCGCTCATGGTGGCGTTCCCGGTCCGCTTCTCCCCCGCCTTCACCGACCTGCGCGAGCAGCACCTGGCGGGCACCATCGGCAAGATCCACGCGATCACGGGCACCAACAACGGTCAGGTGCCCGCGGCGCGGGCCTGGTTCACCGACCCCGCGCTGGCGGGCGGGGGCGCGATGACCGACCACACCGTGCACCTCGCGGACCTGGTCGACGCCCTGCTCGACGGCGTCCCGGCCGTGCGGGTGCACGCGACCGCGAACAACCTGCTGCACCCGGACGCCGCGGTGGAGACGGCGGGCATCGTCACGGTCACCTACGCCGACGGCACCAACCTCACGATCGACTGCAGCTGGTCCCGTCCGGCCTCGCACTCGATCTGGGGCGGCCTGACGCTCTCGGTGGTCTCCGACGCCGGCCTGATCGACGTCGACCCGTTCGCGCCGCGCGTCTCCGGCTGGTCGGAGCTCGCCGCGAACGAGCTGGCGCTCGGCTACGGCCCGAACCTCGACGAGACGCTCCTGGCGACCTTCCTCGACGCCGTCCGCACCGGGGCGACGCCGCAGCCCGACGGGCAAGTCGGGATCCGCACGACCGCCATCGTCGAGGCCGCCTACCGGTCCTGGCGCGAGGGCCGCGCCGTCGAGCTGAGCCCCGCCGGGCGATGACAGACTGAGCACATGCGCATCTACGTGCCCGCCACGCTCGACGAGCTCGACGCCGTCACCCACACCACCGACGCCGCCCGCTGGACCGTCGCACCGCGTCGCGCGCACGCCGTCACGAAGGACCTCGAGGCCGCCCTGCCGGACGAGGACGCCGAGGGCCTGGAGTACGTAGCCGCCCTCAACGCCGCGGACGACTCCCTGGCCCTCATCGCGTCCCGCCCGGACGCCCCGCACCAGCGCGTCATCATCACGCTGGAGGTCCCGGACCCGGCGGTCGCCCCGGCGTCGGGCGGCGGGGACGACGACGAGGTGGTCGCGTCCGAGATCGACGTCACCACCACGGTCGAGAGCGTCGCCATCGTCTGCGTGCACATCGACGAGCCCGCGGCGGCCACCGACATCGCGGACGTGCTCAGGGCCGCCGACGAGGAGAGCGACGCCGAGGCGACCACACAGGTCGGCGAGGAGTCGGAGACAGCCCTCGACGAGGCGCTGCAGCGAGTCACCGACCGCGACCTGCTCTGGTACGACTGGACCGAGATCAAGAACGTCCCGCGCGCCTGACGCGAGCTCGCTTGGTTGTGGGCGTGAGGGCGGTGGTCAGGCGAGGTAGTCGAGCGCTGCCTTGTGCAGCTTGCCGTTCGTCGCCACCGCGTTGCCGCCCCACGGACCCGGCTTGCCGTCGAGCGAGGTGAACGTCCCGCCCGCCTCGGTGACGATCGGCACGAGAGCTGCCATGTCGTACACCTCGAGCTCGGGCTCGGCCGCGATGTCGACGCCGCCGTCCGCCACGAGCATGTACGACCAGAAGTCGCCGTACCCGCGGGTGCGCGCGCAGGCCCGCGTCAGGTCGAGGAACCCGTCGAGCGAGCCCCGCTCCTCCCAGCCGCCGAGGGACGCGTAGCTGAACGACGCGTCTGCGATCCGGGACACCCCGGACACGGACATGCGGCTCGCGGCGGCCAGCGACTTGCCCGTCCACGCGCCCGAGCCCTTCGCCGCCCACCAGCGGCGGCCCAGCGCCGGCGCGCTGACCAGGCCCACGACCACCTCTTCGCCGTCGGCGAGGGCGATCAGCGTGGCCCACACGGGGACGCCGCGCACGAAGTTCTTGGTGCCGTCGATCGGGTCCACGATCCACCGCCGCGCGCCGTTGCCGGCGGAGCCGTACTCCTCACCGACTATCGCGTCGCGCGTGCGGGCGCGGGCGAGCTGGCCGCGGATGAAGTCCTCGGCGGCGCGGTCGGCGTCGGTCACCGGCGTCAGGTCGGGCTTGGTCTCGACCTTGAGGTCGAGCGCCTTGAACCGAGACATGGTGATGGAGTCGACCTGGTCGGCGATCACGTGCGCCAGGCGTAGGTCGTCGGCGTAGTTGTCCTTCGTCATGGCGGCCACGCTGACAACCTAGCGCCGCGGGACATAATTCATGTCCCAGGCCGCGCCGATAAGGCGGATTGTTACCCAGGATTCCTGGTCCGGCCAGTTCACACCGCCACCGGCACCAGCTCCCGGACCCGGCCGGCCAGGCCCACGAACGCCGCCCGCGCCGGGGAGCCGGGCGCGCACTCGGCGAGCACCCGGCCTGCCAGCAACGCGGCATCGAGGCCGGACGGGTCGTCGGGCACGACGTGCACGTCGTCGACCCCCGCGTACCGGGCGAGCGCGTCCCGCACCTGGGACTCGGCCCGCCGTCCGACGGCGGCGTCGCGCAGCCGGTTCACCACCACGAGGCGCGCCGCCGACACGGGCACTGCGACGTCCCGCAGGTCCTCCAGGCCCCGGACCAGCCGCTGCAGCCCCACCGGGTCCGCCCCGCCGACCACCACCACGATGTCGGCGGCCTGCAGGGCGCTCAGCGTCGCGCCGTTGCGCTGCGGCGCCCGCGTGTCGTACATGAGCAGCTCGTCGGCCTCGAGGACCGGCCCGCAGTCGACCACCGTCCAGGACGCGAGCTCGCGGCACCGCTGGAACACCATGTCGAGCGAGGTCGCGGGCAGCTCCGGCCAGCGCGACGCGCGCGTGATGCCGGTCAGCACGCGCACGCCCGGCAGCACGACCGGGCTGTGCCGGGCGAGCGTCACGACGTCGAGCACGCCCCGCCCGGCGGCGCGGGCGGCGGCGGCCAGGCCGGGCGCGTCGTCGAGCAGCCCGAGGCGGGAGGTGACCGACGACGCGTAGGTGTCGGCGTCGGCCAGGAGCACCGTGTCCGCGCCGTGCGGCCGGGGCGCCGGGCGGTGTCGGCGCAGCAGGCCGGAGCGGCGCGGCGCCGCGGCGCCGATGCCCGCGAGGGCCGCGGCGAGCTCGATGGCGGTGGTGGTCCGGCCGGGCGAGCCGGCCGGACCCCAGACGGCGATGATCGTGCCGGACCTGCCCCCGAGATCGGGCGCGAGGACGGCGGGCTCGGCCGCCTCTGGCGCGTCGCCGCGGACCCCGGCGACCAGGTTCTCGGCGTCCCCGCCCGCGACCACGACGTCGCAGCCGAGCCCCGCGAGCCGCTCGGCGGGCGCTGTGGGGTCCTCGATCGCGACCACGCGCAGTCCCGCGCCGCGCAGCCGGGCCACCGCCTCCCGATCCAGGCCGGGCAGGTCCCCCGAGACGACGGCGGCCGTGCCCGCGCCCGCCTCGGCCGCTGCGAGCAGCTCGCTGAGCTCGGCGCACCGCCGGGCCACGGTGACCTGCGGCTGCGCGCCGAGCACGGTGACCGCCGCCGCCTCGTCGTCGGGCGCGTGCACCGCGACCAGGACCGTGACCATCCGCTCCTCGCTCATCGGACGCCGCCCGCCACCGGCACGACCGCGACCGTGCCCGCGCCGGAGAGCGCCGTCAGCACGGTCGGCAGCGCGTCGGTCGGGACGAGCACGTGCAGCGTGACCGTGCCGTCCACGACTATCGCGCCCTCCTCGGCGTCGACCTGCTCGACCACCACGTCGCTGGCGAGCGTGCTCGGCTCCGGCCCGTCCGCCGCCGGCTCCGGCGCGACCGGCGCGTCCGGCACGAACCACAGGTCCACCACCGCGCCCGCCCGGATCCGGTCGGAAAGGCCGGAGCCGACGGGTACGGCGACGGACCGGACGTCGGCGTCGGCCCCGAGGGCGGTCAGCGGGACCAGCTCGCCGTCGTCCACCACACGGAGCGCCACCAGGTCTTCGGGCAGCGGCTCGTCCGCGGCGAGATAGCGGCTCGTCCCGGCACCGAGCCGGACGTCGGCGACCCGGAGCACGTCCGCGGTGACGGGCTCGCCGGGCGTCAGCGCGCCGTCGGCGACGAAGACGGGGACCGTGCGGCCGGCCGACGAGACCAACCACGAGCCGAGCGCCACTGACAGCGCGACGATGACAATGCCGGTCAGCAACCGCGGGTCGCGCCAGCGCGGCCGGCGCAGCCGAGCCGCCACCGGCTCAGGGAGGCCCTGCCCCTGGAGTGCGGGCGCCGGGGCGGCCGGGGCATACGTCATCTCGGTCCTTCCGCGTACTTTGGTGGACTTTGGGTAGAGCGTCGAGTACAAGTTGAAGTGTCGATCCGGACACAATGGCGCGCAGCGTAGGCAGAGCGCCGGAACCATAGTGATCGAAGGCCGCCGATCCGGCATCAGATAAACACTTCTTGTGGATAACCCCCTCATGTCGGTGTCTCGTGCCACACTGTTCCCATGGAAAAGCGCTTTCTCTCTCTGGCCGATGTGGTCGAGACCCTGAACATCTCGATGGCCCAGGGCTATGCACTGGTTCGGACCGGCGACCTTCCCGCCATCCAGGTGGGCCCCAAGAAGGTCTGGCGCGTCGAAGCCGCGGAGCTCGAGGCATACATCGAGCGCATGTATGCAAAGAGCCGCGAGCGACTCAAGGGCTCTGCGACCACGGACGCCTGAAAGCCCCAGCTGCATACCGACGGGACCGGCCCACTCCACAGGAGTGACACCGGTCCCGCTCTCCATTAACCGGCATTCTCGATCGCTTCAGGGCGCCTCGCTCACGGCCAGCAACGCCGAGAACGGAACCAGCCGTGTTCCCCGGTCGTCGAGCACATCGATGTCCAGGTGGTCGCGGCCGACCCGCGCGATCCGGCCACCCACGGTGCCGCCCAGCGTGCGCACCGTGACTCGCGCCCGGTCCCGCTGAAGCGTCCGGAGCACCGGGCCGAGCCCGAGGGCGTCCCGCCGGGACGTCGCGGACGCCGCCTGGCGACCCAGCCCGTGCACGCCCGCGACCGCGGCCAGCGGCACGAGGTGCTGGCTCGCCGGTTCTGGCCGCACGCCCTGCAGCAGGGTCCACTCGTCCGCCGCCTCCCGCACGACGCCGCGCAGCGGTGCGCCGTCGAGCAGCTCCAGCGTGACCACCGCCCCGACGACCGCGCGGAACCGGTCCGCCAGCGTCATGGTCGCGTGCTCGGCGCGCGTGAGCTCCGACACGAGAGCGTCGGCCTCGGCCGCGGACTGCGCGCGGGCCTGCGCCTCGAGGTCCCCGAAGAGCGCCTCCCAGCGCGTGGGGCCGGCCGGGTACCCAGATGCCATGAAGACACCCTGCGCTATCCACAGCCATCCCGCTCTCCGGTAGACACCCCGACGGGACCCAGGTTGAATATCGAGCACCGGACACCATCAACAACTATCAAAGTTCGCTGATGGGTCCATCCTGTCCGGAATTCGACCATTGCAGGGGGAACCATGCCGAACAACGCCCTCAGTCACAAGAACGCCGTCCTGGATCAGGGCGCCCGGCGCGGGCTCGCCGGACTGCTGGCGCTCGGGCTCGCGCTCGTCGCGGCCGCCGGCACGCTCGGTGGGCGCACCTGGCAGGTCGGCGCCGCGCTCGGCTCGGCGCTCTTCCCGGTCGAGGACATCGTCGAGCTCGCGGCGGTCGCCGTCGGCACCGTCGTCGCGGGATGGACGGGCCTGCACGCGCTCATCGCCCTGGCCTGTGTCCTCGCCGGCCGGCGAGGACGGCGCTGGGCGGCGGGCGAACGGGCGGTGGCCAGGCACGCGCCGGCAGTCGTACGCCGTCTCGCCCGGGCAGCCGCCGGCGCGGGGATCGGCCTCGCCCTGACCGTCCCGACGGCGATGGCGCTGCCCGGCTGGGGCACCGGGCCTGCCACGTCCACCGACCATCCCGTCGTCGCCGTCGAGCTGGGCTGGCAGCCGACGAACGGCGCGGCCGGCGACCGGGCGGCCACCGGCGGGCGCATACCGGACCGGTCGATGTCGCCGCGCTCCGGCGTGGCACCCGAGCGGCCGTCGCTGGTCAACCGGGGTCTGAAGGCGGGGACGCAACGCGATCCGGTGGTGGTGGTCGAGCCGGGCGACACGCTCTGGGCCATCGCGGCCGACCGGCTCGCCATCGAGCAGGCGGCCCTGGACCCGTCCGACGCCGAGGTCGCCGCCGCCGTCACCCGCTGGCACCTGGCCAACCGGCCGGTGCTGGGCACGAATCCCGACCTGATCCGCCCCGGCATGGTGCTGCGCCAGCCCTGACGGTGTCGCGCCGGTCTCGCCGGCCCAGCACCCACACGTTCGACTTCCGGCGTGTTCAGCACGCCCGCGCCCCGCTCCGCCCTCGTCCCCAGGAGATCCCGCATGACCACACTCGACGTCCCGCCAGACGCCCCGCCCGAGGACCCACCGCCCGTGACGAGGGCCCCGGCAGCGAAGGCGACCGCCTCGCCGCTGCGCACCACGGCCGCGACGCCGGCCCGGCGGCCCGCCACGCCGCCGGTCGGGCCGGTCACCGGGCCCGGGATCGGCAGAAGGCTGCGGCGGATGCGGATCGGCGGCACGCCGTACCCGGAGCTGCAGAACGCCGCGGCCGCCCTCGAAGCGGTGTCCGGGCGGCCCTCCCCCGAGCCCGACCCGGCCCTGCCCGATCCCACCGCGCAGGTGTGCCGTGTGGTCCGCGCGGCGGTGGAGGTGCTCCGCGGCGAGCGCCCGGCGGCCCAGCTCGCGCGCTGGGTCACGCCGCAGGTCTACGACCAGCTCCTGGAACGGGGCCGGCTGATGCGGGAGGCCCAGAACAGCCGGCCGCCCCGGCCCAAGGCGCACGCGGCCACGGTCCGGCGCGTGCGGATGGTGCGGCTGGGAGCCACGTCGGCGGAGGCCACGGTGATCCTGCACGACGAGGGCCGGGTGCGGGCGGCGGCCGTTCGGCTGGAGGGACGGCGGGGAGTCTGGCGCGTGGCGGTCCTCGAGATCGGCTGAGCCGGAGCTACGTCCACTCGACGATCAGGTCCGCGGCGTCCCGGGTGGCCGCGATGAGCTCGGCGTTGCGCTGGTCGCTGCCGCTCGCCCACGCCTCGGCGTCGGGCAGGGGCTTGCCGAAGGCGCGGTGGCGGGCGACGAGGCGCCGCAGGCGCTCGGCGTCGGGCAGGTCGAGGTACCAGACCTCGGCCATCCGGGCGCGGGCGGCGGGCCAGGCGCCGCCGGGGGCGAGGAGGTAGTTGCCCTCCGTGATCACCAGCGGCTCGTCGGCGACAGCGGTGCCCGCGGCTATCGGCTCCTCGATCTCCCGGCGGAACTCCGGCGCGTAGACCGGGGGTTCGCCGGGACGCCGGTCGGCCAGCCGGCTGATCAGGGCGGCGTACCCGGCGTCGTCGAATGTGTCGATGGCGCCCTTGCGGTCGCGGCTGCCGCGGGCCTCCAGAACGGCGTTGGACAGGTGAAACCCGTCCATGCCGACGACGACGGCTGTGCCGTGCCCCAGCCCGTCGATCAGGGCGGCCGCCAGCGTGGACTTTCCGGCGCCGGGCGGGCCGGTGACGCCGAGGACGCGCGCCCGGCCCGCGTGGCTGGCCTCGGCGGCGATCCGTGCCGCGCGCTCGACGAGCTCGCTCGTCGTCAGGCGCACGACAGGCTCTGCAGCCACGAGCGCGGACCGATGTGCTGCACACGGATGGACGCCACCCGTATCGCCTCCTCGACGGCGGCCTCCAGGCCGGCACCCCGGGCGAGTGCCACGACCAGGGCACCGTGGAACGCGTCGCCGGCGCCGAGGGTGTCGCGCACCTCGACGGTGGGCACGTCGGTGGACCCACGCAGGCCGCCCTCGTCGCACCAGGTCACGGGCTCGGCGCCGTGGGTGGCAACCGTCGCGCGCGACCGAGCGGCGTCGTCCGGCGCGCGGAAGTCGGCGGACCTGGCCGTAACGTCGGCGGCCCCGAGGAGGTCGGCGAAGACGGGGCGCCACCGGCCGGCGTCGAGCACGATCAGGGGGCGCGGTTCCAGGGCCCGCGCGTACGCGAGCACGCTCCGCGCCAGGTCGGGGTGGTGCCCGTCGAGCAGGACGGCGTCGGGCCGGGGCAGCGTGTCGAGCTCGGCGGGCGTGACGTCGAAGTCCCCGGCGAGCGTCGCGTCGGGAGAGATGACCGATCGGTCGCCGGTGTGGTCGTCGACGACCACGGCCGAGACGGCCAACGGGATCTCGTGGCCCTCCGCGGCGTCGTGGATCTCGACCCCGTGCCGCTCCAGGTCGCCGCGTGCGGCCGCCCCGACCGGGCCGGAACCCACTGCGCTGATGAGCAGGGCCCGCACCCCGAGCGTCGCGGCGGTGACCGCGGCATTGGCCGCAGGCCCGCCCGCCGACACGTCCTGCCGGACGGCGGTGACCTTCTGGTTCGGCCCCGGCCGGACGGCGCTGCGGTGGATCACATCGAGCGTCGCCAGTCCAGCAAACCAGCAGGTCACAGGCGGTTTCCGGTGCGTTGCGGCGAGGGCTTCGGGCATGGTCAGAGGCTACCTGTGAAACCACGTGTCAGTGACCGAGCGCACGGTCCGGACGCTACTGCTCCGGGTCGTCGACGTCCCCGACCGCACGCTAACGACATGGCGTGACCTCCCTCAGCCCCAACGACGATCTCCGGTTCGAGCACGAAGTGCCCGAACCGGAGATTCCGCCTCTTACCACCATCGCACGATCGATGGCCACATGCCCGTGAAGTCAGGACTCGCTGTCCGGGTAGGCCCGCTCCGCATAGGCGCGCAGCACGTCGCGCACGAACGTCGCGCCTTCGTTGCCGCCGTAGTTCGCGGCGAACCGCTCGTCCGCGACGTACATGTCCGCGAGGCCCAGCAGGTAGCCCCGGTCGGGGCGGCCCAGCTCGTGACCCGGCGTGCCCGGGATGGACGAGAGCCACTCGGCATGCCGGGCGGCGACGGCCTGCGCCTCGTCGGCGGCCGGGTCGAGGCCCGCCTCGGCGGCGTCGGTCCAGGCCTTGCGCAGGGCTTCGGCCCGGGCCTTCCACTGCTGTTGCCCGTCCTCGCCGAGCCCCCGCCACCACGCATCACTCGTCGCGTACGCGTCGCGGCCCCAGCGCTCGGTCACCTCCTGCTCGTACTGGGTGTGGTCGAACCCGTCGAGCATGTCCTTCGCCATGATGTCCTCCTTCGCTTCGGGGTCCTTCTCGAGAGCGGCGACAGTTCGTTCGACCGACGCGATCTGCCGCGCCAGCCGATGCTGCTCCGCCCGCAACGAGACGAGGTGCCGGCGCAACGCCTTCGCCTCGTCCTGGTCGCTGTCGAGCACCCCGGCGATGTCGCCGAGGCCGAGACCGAGGTCGCGCAGCAGCAGGATCCGCTGCAGCCGCACCAGGGCGATGCGGTCGTAGCGGCGCGGGCCGCTCGCCGTCGTCCGGAGGGCGGGCAGGAGCCCGACCGCGTCGTAGTGCCGCAGCGTCCGGCTGGTCACGCCGGTCAGCCGCGCGATCTCTTGGATGGACCAGTGCATGCGACCCACGGTAGAGGTTGACGTTGCGTCAACTTCAAGCCCCAGTTTCGGGAGCTCCGGCACACGACCTTGAGGTCATCTGTGGATAACTCACCTCCTGTGAGAGCAAGCGTGGCCATACTGGTCTACATGACATCATCAAGTGAGATGATCCCGGATCAACCGCTCAGGGACGACGCGGCGCTGCTCGCCTTCGCGACGTTCCTGCACGACGGCGTCACACCGCGCCGCCGCACCTTGTGGCTCGTGATGCTGGACGGCGAGCGCCGTCCGCTGCCGGTGATCGTGCCCGTCGACCACGTGCCGGAGGAGCCGGACGCGCTCATGGTGAGCAACCTGGGCCGCGCCTGGTCCGAGATCCTGCTGGGCGAACCGGGCGGGTCGGTCCTGCTGATGCTCGAGCGGCCCGGCCCGGCGGCGCCCTCGTTCGACGACCTCGCCTGGCGCGCTGCGCTCGGCGCGGCCGCCGCCGAGCACGGGGTCGGGCTCGCCGCGTTCTTTCTCGCGACGGCGGACGGCGTCCGCCCCCTGACGCCCGACTGACGCGTGGCCGCCTGGCTCGCGTCAGTCGGGCGT